>DATEHJ010000209.1:0-7965 GCA_035279645.1 Gemmatimonadaceae bacterium | reverse complement strand
GTGTGAAACGCGTTGCCCATCGGATCGTGAATGCCGCCGACGTCGAAGGAGATGTTGTCATCCAGATGCCAGACATTCGTCGAGGGCATCGCGATGTACTCCGCGAAGCAGCCGTCGCGGTCGACGCCGATGATTTTCGTGTACGGACAGACATGCGCGTTGCCCGTGCGACACAGCAAGCAGCGTCCGTCCACGATGTGTCCTTCGGCCGTTACACGATCACCCTCGCGCACGTCGGTGACGAGCGCCCCAACTTCAACGACCTCGCCGGCGAACTCATGACCGACGATGAATGGCGGCACGCATCGGCCGCGCGCCCACGCGTCCCATTCGTAAATGTGCACGTCGGTGCCGCAGACCCCAGCGCGCCGCACGCGAATCAGTACTTCATTCTCTCGAATCGTCGGTTCGGCGACGTCTTTCAATGTGAATCCCGCTCCCGCGGATTCTTTCACGAGCGCTTTCACGCGCGTCAGCTCCTTTCCTTGTCATGCGCTTCAATGCGGCGTCGACAATGCGACGCGACGAATGCGAATCGAAACCTCGCATTTCATGATCTGCGACGGAAGTGCAACGCACGCACGCCTATTGCGTGTAATGTGTGTGCTTCCTTATATTCGCGAGCAGCGACTGTTCTCACCGAACGAGGGTACTGCGTGGAGCTACCGCAACGAAGGTGCTCGTTCTCGACGTCGAACTCTGCGACGAATTCTCGAACCGTCGCTGGAATCGCTGCCCCTCTCAAAAAATCTACGTTGTGTCATCGGCGCGCCGCGACAACGGCGCGTCTGTCATTTGTTGCCGTGACCATCACATCTCATGATCGTTATTCGGCGCGGATAACGGTTCCGAATGTGCGGCGTGCACTGATGTAGCTGTCTCCAGACTTCACGCATCTCCGCGGAGATGTGTGATGCGGCGAACGAAACGCTTCAGCGTCGCGTCGCCGTCTCGCCGGTCCACCGGGGGACCGGTCGAGAGAACTCCACTCCATTATGGAGAGGTTACCATGGCTGCAAAGAAGCGCGGTGGTCGCAAAGGCGCCAAGAAGCGTGGTGGTGCCAAAAAGCGTGGCGGCGCGAAGAAGCGTGGTGGAAGAAAGCGCCGCTAGGCAACGCGCTCGCAAGCAAAGAAGCCGGCAATCGCCGGCTTCTTTCTTTTGATGATCGCTCAATGTGAGTAGCGCGCGAGCGCGAACTCGAGAATTCGCGCGATGAGGACGTCGTACTCGATGCCGCCCTCGGCTGCGGCGCGCGCAAACTCGGCTTCGCGCTCCAAGTAGCAGTTCGGGTTCACTTCGATCACGAAAATCTCTCCATTGGGCGTCACGCGCAGATCGATGCGCGCATAGTCGCGCAATCGCAGAGCGTTGAACGCTTCAATCGCGACCTGCTGCATACGCTCGATGAGCTCGGACGCGACGTCACGCGGAAAGATCGAGCGCGTGCCGGCAAACTGTTCGCCGCTGCCGTCGCCGTCATCGCCCCACTTTGCTTCCCAGCTCGCGATGCGCGGCAAGCCCGCAGGAAATCCGGAGAAATCCAACTCCATCACCGGCAGCGCCTTCACGTTCGCGTTGCCGAGTACCCCGACGTAAAACTCTCGCCCTTCGACAAACTGCTCCACGAGCACGGGCTGCTGAAAAGTCGATTGCAACTCATCAATTCGCGTGAACAACTCGCGCAGGTCGTGCACGACCGAGTCGCTGGTAATACCCAAGGAAGCATCCTCTTGAGGCGGCTTCACAATCAGCGGAAACTCGATGTCGCCTGCCCAATCGAGTGCGCCACGAAATACCGTCGCGAATTCCGGCGTACGAATACCGTGAAAACTGAGAACCTTCTTCGTTAGGGACTTGTCCCCGGCGAGAAGCAAACCGGCAGGGCTGGATCCGGTGTAACGCAGTCCGAGCAGATTCAAGAGTGCGGCGACATTCGATTCCAGCGCGCTCTTCCCACCGAACGATTCAGCGAGATTGAACACGAGATCTGGAGCCGCCGTCTCCAGCGCGCCAACGAGCGGTGCGACTTCATTGTCGACGGTTAGCAGTTGCGCGGTGTGATCACACTTCTCGATGGCGCCCCGAATCTGCTCGAGAACGGCGTCTACAGGCGGTTCGAGCGCATCCGCTGAGTGTATCACGACGATCTTCACGCGTTCCCCTCCGCCGGGATCTCGTCGATATGCGTGCGGACGTTAGCGCGGGTGGTGCGGCGGAGTGTCTGGGTGTGGCGATAGTTCATGACCACGGCGGTGCCGAATGCCGTCAGCTCGATCAACGTTGCGGCATCGAGGCCGCCAATGTGCAGTCCGAGTGCGCGAGACCGCGCGATCAAGTGATCCAACAGCGAGCGTACTACCGTCGGCCGCTCGCTCGTCCAGTACGAAAGTCGCACGAGAATTTCGCGATAGTGACGTGCGATGAATTCATCGGCCGGCACGCCCGTCGGCGCGTCAGCTCGAGCGGCGAAAATGCGCCGCAAGTCGGAGTCGAACTGCCGTGCGTCGCCAATCGGAATGTGCTCCGATTCTTTGCCGTAGTGCTCGGCGATCGTGTAGTTCATCGACTCAACGGGAAGGTCGTCCGTGGTCGGCGCAACCGATACCGGTGTCAATTCTCGGATCTCCGACATCACGCGATCGACATACTCGAGCTTTGTCAGCGCCGGCCAGCCGTCGTACTCATTCCGCCAATCGAGACCAGGCGTGAGCCACACGGCAAACGTTTCGGCGAAGTCCTCATCGGGATGCTTCTGCGCGTACCATCCGAGAATGTGTCGCACGTATTCGCGCGAAAGTGGATCGGCGCGATATCGCTCGCGATACGGGCGAGAGAACGATCCAAACGTTCGACGCCAATCGGCGCGATCATAAAGTTTGAACGCGTAGTTGATCGCGTGACCGCATTCGTGCCGCAGGAAGCGCATCGACTCGGCGTCGTCCTCGACCGCGCCCGACATTTCTTGCTCGAGTCGTTCGAGGCGCGGATCGGCCAGATAGAATGGGACGCCGATCAATGGCGTGCCGTCCGGACATCCCCACTCATCGCTCAAGTAGATTGGTGGTCGAAAGGAGATGCCTCGCGCGGCGAGCTCGTTGTAGAGCTCGTCGACCAAACGCTCGACTCGCGAGCCGCGAATCTGAAGTCCCAACTCCGAGATCCGCTTCCCGAGCAACGCGCTTCGTTCCTCATCCCACTCCATCGCTCGATCCACACGTTCGGATCGGGCAATCCCCGTACCGAACCCGACGAAAGAAAAAGGCGCCACCGGTGAGGTGGCGCCTTTCACTCGCCGAGTGACACGGTTAGGCAGCCTTCGTGTCTTTGGGAACTGGAGTGAGCTCAGGAGCAACGCCCCATACAAATGCGTGAAAAATGGGGGCGGGCTCAGCCCGCGTTCCACGAGAAATCACGATGCCGACCGGTTCCGTAGTGCGAGGAGCTTTCGGGGTATCCTTCATCATATAGTAGGATGTGGCAGCTGGGTGTCGGCCAAGACTACTGGTAGGAACGAGGCGAGCCGGGGCACGCGACGAGAACGGTTCGCCGCTATGCACCCGGCCGCTCAGTCAACAGTTCGCCCCCATTAAAGCAGTCTCGATGCCATGGATGCCAACAATCCTAAGTGTCAATGGTTTAATGGGATAGGAAATACGAAGGCCGGCGGTTAGCGCCGGCCCGTATTGCTTTGACACGCTTTTTTAACGTCACCTGTGTCACTACGGATGTCCTCATGAGGCGATTTCCTTGCGCGCCAAAAACATCTCGCTGCTTCCGTCGCGCTCCAACGAAACCGCCCAACCTCTGTAGCGGCTTTCGAGTTCTTGCAGAGATGGAGCCGTCCGCTGTGCATCTGGCGTCGCGACGAGATGGATTCCACCGTCTGCGGTTGCGCGTTGCAGGAGTCCGATGACGCGCGCGCGCTGCGCGGCGGTCAACCCTCGCAGCGCGGCCGAAGTAACGATCACGGCATCGAGCTCGACGTCTGGCGACCATGCGGGCCAATCTGCGCGGAGGGCGTGAACTCGCTCACCCAATCCCGCAGCGGCCGCCGCAGTGAGAACTCGCTCGAGCACGTCCTCTTCCGCTGCAACAGCCGTGACCTCACACCCATTCGCTGCGAGATACAGCGCTGGAGCCTCGGCGGCCGAGCCGGCAACCAATACGCGCGCTTCTCCCGTTGGTCGAACGGCGCGCACAACGACATCGTCTGCCTGGAGTCCCCAGTGCTCGGGCCGACGCATTTCACGAAGCAACTTGAGTCGTCGGCGCCGCCAAGCTTGGTAGCTCGGCAATCGTAGTCGGCGGAAGATGAGACGATCAACTTCTTCACAGAGGAGCAGCTCCGTCAATGCAAGCTGCGGTTGCTCGCTCAGTACCGCTACCGCCTCATCGCCAATGCTTAGCAACGCACTGCGAGGGATCGACTCCTTGTAGTTCTCGATCTCCTCTTCCACGAACAACTCGTATTCGTACTTGAAGGAGCGTGCAGGTCGATTCGCCATGCGCTCTGGATGGGTGCCACGAGTGCTGAAAGTAGACCCACTGGAGAGTTACGCAAGTGCGAAACGCTACGGGTCATGCAGGCTCGACATGTACGGTAATGTCGGCGGGGCCGTACGCCGTTGCCACCGCCTCCTCCACCCGGTCGGCGAGAGAGTGGGCCATCTCGACCTGAGTTGCTCCAGGTACAGCGATTGTCAGCTCGGCGAAGAGGACTCCGGACGCTGTGTACCGCGACCGCACTCCGCGCACCTCGACAATCCCAGGAATATCCGCGATGATGCGCCGTAGATCGCTGGCTTGGACGGCCCTCTGATCGACGAGAATAGGGATTGAGCGCCGCAGAATGCGCCATCCGCTCAACGCGATAATCAACGCCACCGCGATGGCGAGCACTGCGTCCACTCGACGCCCACCATGTCGACCGAGAAAGAGCGAAACAAGAGCGAGCAACGTGACCAGTATATCGCCGCGAGTATGCTCGGCATCCGCCAGCAGAAACACGCTTCCAATCTCTTCGCCGCGACGTCGCTCGTACCATACAACGAACGCATTCACGAAGAGCGTTGCGATCACAATCGCCAAATCGGCCGGTGAGGTACGCGTCGGCGATCCGCCACCAACCAGCGCCATCACGCCTTCGCGCAATAGCTCGAAACAGGAGATCGAGAGAAATCCAACGATCCCGAGTGCGCCAAGGGTCTCGAACTTGTCGTGGCCGTAGGGGTGATCCTCGTCAGGCGCGCGCGCGGCGATGCTTACGAGCGACATTCCGATCACGTTGTTCAACGTATCGAGCGCCGACTCGAGGGCTGCGCCGAGAACGGTGAGAGAACCGGTGCGCATGCCGACGACGAGTTTGACGAGCACGACGAGCGCGTTGAGTGCCAAGACCTGCGCGAGCACGCGGCGCACCGCCGGTGAGCGTTCGTCGAGCTTCGAACGGTTTGGCGCGTGTTGAGGTCTGACCGGCATCGTGTCAACTTCACCTCGCCAAGTGACTCGCGTCAACAACACCTGCCACTGGAAGAGTCGCGTGCCTGAGCTCCCCGAAGTCGAACGAGCCGTGCGTGATCTGCGCGACGCGATTCAGGACGAAATCATCGAACGCGTTGCGGCGCTTCATCCGGCCATTCGCCGTCGACTCTCGCCTGGCGCGCTACGCGCTCTCCATGGCGCTCGCGTCCAATCGGTGGAACGTCGTGGAAAGCACCAGCTCGTCCACCTCGACGATGGACGCGTAGTTCACATTCACTTCCGATTGAACGGCGATTGGGTCATCGGGACGACTGCTGATCCGTTGCCTCGCTTTGCTCGCGCTGTGCTCGATTTCGCCAGCGGCCGACGCGTTGTGCTCGAGGACTCGCGCGCACTCTCGACGCTCGATGTCCACGCGCCGAACACACCGCTCCCGATCAACCTCGGCCCCGAGGCCAACGACCCATCGCTGACCCCATCGCGGCTGCGGGATTCACTCTCTCGGCGTCGGATTCCAATCAAGGTCGCACTCCTCGATCAGCGGATCATTGCCGGCCTGGGGAACATTTATGTGTCGGAAGCAATATGGCGCGCGAAGATCGACCCTCGACAAGCCGCGGCGTCGCTGGACCTCACCCAAGCACGCCGGCTTCTTGCCGCCATCCGCACCGTGATCGCGCGCGCAACGGGCACCCGATACACGGAATCTCGCGGAGCGCGACTCGACGTGTATGACCGTGAGGGCCGCCCGTGCCATCGCTGCCGCACAAAGATCGAGCGCGTCGTGCAGTCAGGCCGCTCTACTTACTTCTGTCCGCACTGCCAACGCGTCGCGAGGCAGGCGCGGGTCAGTCGAGCGCCTCGATCAAAGCGCTCTTGAGATAGCCGGTTTCCGGAATGCCGAGAATCTCGGGATGATCGATCGGCTGACCGCGGATCTCACGGAGGGCGAGTCGGCGTCCGGAGTCAGCAGCAGCGGACCGGAGCATGTCGAGGAAGTGGGGAGTCGTTAGGTGAAAGCTGCAGCTCGCCGTCAAGAGGATGCCTCCGTCGCTCAACAGGCGCATCGCGCGAAGATTGATCTCCTTGTAGCCTCGAACGGCTGATGGAAGTGACGCGCGGGTTTTTGCAAAGGCAGGGGGATCGAGAACGATGGTGTCGTATCGCTCGCGCGCCCGCTGTTGCGACTTGAGAAACTCGAAAGCGTTCGCCTCGACGAATTCGATGTTCGTAAAACCGTTGAGCGCGCGGTTCGCTTCACCTCGGCGCAGGGCGTCCGTTGAAACGTCGAGCGCCGTGACGTGTTCCGCCCGCGAAGCGAGATGAAGCGCGAATGATCCGTGATAGCTGAAACAATCCAACGCGCGGCCGCGCGCGTGCGCGCCCGCGGCGATACGATTTTCGCGCTGATCGAGAAACGCGCCCGTCTTCTGGCCGTCCCAGGGCGCCGCGAGATAGCGTATTGCGTTCTCGCGAATCTCGATCTCCCGCGGTACGTCACCGGCGATGAGCTCGACGGTCGTCGGCAACGCTTCCTTGGCGCGCAGCGGCACGTCGTTTCGCGCGAGAATGCCTAACGGTTGCACGAGCGACGTCAGCGCGGCGACGATCTCGTCGCGGAAGTGTTCGATGCCAGCGCTCATGAGCTGCACGACGAGCCAGCGATCGTACCGGTCGCAAATCAAGGAGGGACACACATCGCCCTCTCCGTGCACGAGACGACAGGCATTTGTGTTCGCGGCGAGCGCGGCTCGTCGGACGATCGCCGCTCCGATTCGGTCGCGCCACCAGGTGTCGTCGAGTGACGCGTGCGCGTTCCGATCGAGAAGCCGAAGCGCGATTTGCGAAGTCGGACTCCACAGTGCGCAGCCGAGCTCGCGACGGCGCTCATCGTGCACGATGACAGCGCTGGCCGGCACATCGGGGCGTGCAATGATGTCGCTGCGATAGATCCAGGGATGGCCCTGTGCCCAGCGTTTTGCTCCCTTGGCTGAAACCACGGCGGAGTCGAGCGTGTCGCGCCGGCGTGAGGCCAGTTGCTGCGTCATCGAGTCCCTTTCGGCGCGCGCGCGGGGTTGAATTGCAATTCGAGAGCGGGTACTATTCGGACCCTTTCGCATTCTCGGAGCCCGAGCGTTGTACGTTCGTCGGACTTGAGAGAGGCAACGGGAATTGAGTACGATTCGAGGCTAGGCGCGAGCGAAATATGCGCGCCACCGCTGTTTGAAAAGTGAAGGCAAGGTAGATCGTGGGATGTGAATCCAAACGTCGGCCGATCGGCGGCGCGCTTCGCGCGTCGTTGTGTCGATCGATGACTGAGAATTGCAACTCACTTGTAAGAAGCGCGTGCTCTGCTTGTCACAGAAGTGATGTAGTCAAGCAGACGAAGGCATGTGGGGAATGCCTGGGTACACGGAGGCGAGGAAGGCCGCGGTAAGCTGCGAAAAGCTCGGGGGAGCGGCACACACGCAATGATCCCGAGG
>DATEHJ010000208.1:0-9509 GCA_035279645.1 Gemmatimonadaceae bacterium | reverse complement strand
CGCGCTCAACTACCAACTCCACGCGCCCGAGATTCCCTTTGCCGGTCTCGTTCTGATCGCTCCACCCGGGCGCACTGTCGCCGCCGTCGCGCGATCACAAATTGCGGCGCAAGTCGCCAACCTCCCGAACGGCGAAGCGGTTATGGTGCTCTACGATGCAGCCATCGCTCACTTTCTCGCCGGCGAGCCGATTCCGCCCGAGCCTAAGCTTCCCGTGGGCATTCGGGCATTGCTGGACGGTCTCGCGGCACCGGCGAATCTGCCCTTCGCACGCGAGCTCTGGACGTCCGACAGCGCGCCGCTCCTTTCACGGATCAAGGTGCCGACGCTCGTCGTCATCGGGAAGAAAGACATACAGGTCGACTGGCGCTCGGATGGTGAACGACTGCAGCACGCCACCGGCGGACTCGCGCACATCGACTTTCTCTTCCCCGAAAACGCGAATCACGTGCTGAAACGCGAGACCCGGCCGCGTTCGGAGTTGACCGCCGGACAGATAGCCGCCAGCTACAACGCGCCCGCCGCCACGCTGGATCGGGACGCCATGGTGAGCATCGTTCAGTGGCTGTTGGAGGTCAAAGGCCTCGCAAGAGCCGATAGGTGAATTCGAGCTGATCGTAGAATGCGTGCACGCCGATACGCTCGTTGAGGCCGTGCGCACGGTTGTCAGCGTCGATGGTCGGATCGGCATAGAGGCCACTCACGCCATACACCGAAAGACCTGCATTTCGCAGGAAGAGGCCATCGGTCGCCCCCGTCTCCATGTTCGGCACGATGGGCAAGGCGCCCCAGAGCGACGTTACAACTTGCTGAATCTCGCGGTGGACGGCGGGTGGCAGCACCGAGGGCGGGCTGGCGACAGCGGCACGGAGGGGCGCCACGACGATCGAGGTGTCGCCAACGACGCGCCGAATCGTTGCGTCTACATCGCTCGGATTCGTGCCGGGGAGCATGCGACAGTTCACCGTCGCCTGCGCCATTTGCGGCAGCGCATTCTCGGCGTGGCCGCCTTGCAGGAGCGTCGCCACGCACGTCGTGCGGAGTTGCGCGTTGTAAAACGCAGACCGCGCCGCCAGCCGCTCCGCGGCAGCGCTGTCCGGCACCTCCGACGCGCTCACCGCGCGCATTGCGGCGGCTATGGTAGGCTCACCCACGAGCGACGCCGTTTGCGCAAAGTACGCGCGGGTGACGGGATTCGTTCGTATCGGAAAGTCATATCGCGACAGCCGGTCGAGCGCGTGGGCCAGGGCGTAGATCGCATTGTCCTTACGCGGCAACGAGCTGTGACCGCCCGGATTGCGCGCCGTTAGGCTCAACGAATAGAAGACTTTCTCCGCTGCCTGCACGTCGAGCGCGATCGGCTTGCCGTTTCGGAGCTCGCCGCCGCCCGCGTCCGCGTTGAGCACATACTGAACACTCGCCAACGGAACGCCGGCGAGGTCTTTGCGATTGGCGAGCAGCCATTGAATGCCGTTGTAGCCGCCGCCCCCTTCCTCGCCGGCGGTGAGGGCGAGGATATAGTCCCCATCGGGTATGACGCCTTCCTGCTTCATGCGGAGGAGCGCAGCGGCCCACGCGGCATCGCCATCTTTCATGTCCAGCGTGCCGCGCCCATAGAAGTAGCCGTTCTCCTCGATGAGCGTGAACGGATCGCGCGCCCAGTCGGACGGCCGCGCTTCGACGACGTCAAGGTGGCCGATCAGCAAGATCGGCCGCCGCTTGCCGGCCCCGCGATAGCGCACGAGGAGGTTCTTGTCTTTCCGGTCCGTCCCGGTGTCCGGACCGACGACTTCGACATCGCTCGTTGGGAACCCTGCCGCGCGGAAGCGGGCCGCGAGCAGTTCGGCAGCCTTCGTCGTGCTGCCGATCGAGTGCTCCGTATTCGTTTCCACGAGCTCACGCAGGATGTCGCGACCCATGCGCTGATAGGCCGTCTGCGGCTGCTGAGCACCGAGAAGCGTCGAGAGAGCAATGTGAGCGACACATGCCGCGACGAACGCCCGTGTAGTGTCAAGTCTGATCATGCTTGTTTGGCGCACCATGCGTCTTTGTCCTAACCATTCGCGAAAATCCACGATGAACCCCTTGCCGACACCCAGTATTGTGGCAAGTTCGTGGCGCCTACCGCCAGCCCAGTGCTTCAAGCACAATCGAGCTCGTTCCCACGCCATACGCGAAGAGGCGGAAGCCGCGCCTCGGTTTCACCCGCTTGGAGGTGATCGCATGCGACGCGCAAAGGTGTCCAGACGTTGGCAAAATATCGGCAGTATTCTTTTTCTGGCGATGCTCGCGTTGTTTCTGCCCGGTACGAGAGCGCGCGGCCAAGCGAATGCGGTGAGCGGTGTCGTCACCGATTCGCTCACGCACAGGCCCGTCAGCGACGCCCTGATCAGCGCGGCGGGGACAGCACAATTGGCGCGAACCAATTTGCGCGGAGAATTCACGCTCGCCGGATTGACCGGAACTACGGTCACGCTGATCGTCGCGCGCATCGGCTATCAACGGATCACTCAGTCGGTCGCCGTGGGCGCGACGAATGTGTCGATCGAAATCGGCCGGAGCGTACTGCGACTCAACGAGACCGTTGTCACCGGTCAGGCGGGCGACACGCAGGTCAGAGCCTTCGGCAACGTTGTCGGCAACGTGGACATGTCGTCGACGCAGCTCGCGATGCCGAGCAAGATCGTGCAGGAAGCTCTCTCCACCACCGTCCCGGGCCTCCAGATTCAGCGCGCGAGCGGCCAATTGGGCACCGGAGGCGTCACGCGCATTCGGGGAATCAGCTCACTCAGCTTGAGCTCCGAGCCGATCATCTTCATCGACGGCGTTCGCGCCGACAACACCGCGGGCTCGGGCAGCGTCGGATTCCAAGGCGGCGGCGACACGCCGTCACGAATCAACGATCTCGATCCGAACGACATCGAATCGATCCAGGTCCTCAAGGGTCCATCGGCGGCGACACTGTACGGCACCGAGGCGTCGAACGGCGTCATCCAGATCATAACGAAAAAGGGCGTCGCGGGACGGCCGACGTGGTCGGCGGAAATGCGCGGCGGAGCGAACTGGCTCCCGAGCCCCGAGAAACTTTACGAGGGCATCTACTACCGGGACGCCAACAACGTGGTGCAGCACCTGAACCTCATCAAGAACGACGAAGCGCGCGGCTTTGGGTCGCCCTTCTCGACGGGGCATCCGGTGGGCGGTGGCATGGCATTGCAAGGTGGGAGCGACGTCATTCGCTATTTCTTCAGCGGCAACTACGATCGCGATGAAGGCATCGTCAGCTACAACTGGCTCAATAAGCTGAATGGCACGTCCAATCTGAGCTACTTCTCCGGCGAGAAGCTCAAAGTCGACCTGAATATGGCGTACACGCGGTCGAGGACGCGCAGCGCGTCGGCAACACAGCCGATGACGACGTATCTCATCTGGGCGTGCCCGAACAACTCCTGCACCGCTCCCGGGCTCGGGCCTAACGACCCCGGACGCGGCTATCTCGCTGGCGTGACGCCGGAGGCGTTCAAGGAGATCGAAGGGCTCGACAATGTGGACCGGAGCCGGATCGGCCTGACCTTCAACCATCGTCCCGCCCACTGGCTCGACCATCGGTTGACGTTAGGTGGCGACTTCACGAACGACGCGTCGTCGCTGTACTTCCCGCGCGGGAGCAACGCCAACTTCGGATTCCCCGGAGGAGAGAAGCTCGTCCAGAATGATCAATCGTCATTCATCACGGCCGACTACTCGGCGACGGCGACGGCCAACCTGTTCGCGAATCTCGTCTCGCAAAGCTCCGGTGGAGTTCAGTATTACACGAAGAAGTTGTCCCAGATCTCCGGGTCGGGGCAGAATTTCCCGATCCGCGGTGTCAACACCGTGAGCGGTGGCGGACTCCGGCAGGGTTTCGAGGACCCGAACTTCAATCTCGAGAACAAGACCTTTGGTACGTACTTGCAGGAGCAGCTGGCCTGGCGTGACCGCCTCTACCTCACTGGAGCGGTGCGCGGAGACGACAACAGCGCATTCGGCGCGAACTACAACTTTGTCGTCTATCCGAAGTTCAGCGCCAGTTGGGTGGTCTCCGACGAGTCGTTCTTCCCTCACTCCTCATTCCTGTCGACGCTGAAGCTTCGGGGTGCCTGGGGCAAGGCGGGTCAGCAGCCTAACGCGTTCGCGGCGATTCAGACCTACGGTCCATCGGTCGGAGCAGGCGGCACGCCGACCGTGACGCCACTCAGCATCGGTAATCCCAACCTTCGGCCCGAGGTCACTCGCGAGTTGGAAGCGGGCTTCGACGCCAGTCTCGTGAAGAATCGCCTCTCCCTCGAATTCACGTATTACAACAAGCACACACAGGATGGCATCTTCACGGCCATCAACTCTCCGTCGAGCGGCTTCCCGGGAAATCAGTTCATCAACATTGGTCAGTTCAGCAATCGCGGCCTCGAGCTGGCGCTCGCGGGCTCGCCCGTCACTCGCAATGACTTGCATGTCAATCTGCGTGGCTCGATCGCGACCAACAGGAACAGGATCGACGTTCTTGGCCAGGACACACCCATTCCCAATACTGGCGTCGGACAGCTGACCGGGGCGTACAACGCCGCCGGTTTTCCGGTGGGCTCGTTCTTCTACCAGAAAATCGTGAGTGCGACGCTGACGTCGCCCGGCAACGTGACCAACATCATGTGTGAGGGCGGCGCGAACTTCAGCAAGGGAGACGGCAGCGTCGTCCCGTGCGCCGGCGCGCCGCTGCTCTACTTCGGCAGCCCGGTCCCGACCTGGCTGAGCGCGGTCGGAGCCGACGTCGTCTGGAGGCGGTTCACACTCGCGACGGTCGCCGAGTTCCAGGGCGGGCATTACGTGGACGACGGCAACGTCGGCGGCGAGCACGTCTTCTTCAACGACTCGAAGGCCGCGGTGGAGGGGACGGATCCCATCGTCGTCGCCCATCAAGCGTTAGGCAACTTTGGCGCTGCCGGCATCATGAAGGCCGGCTTTGGCAAAATTCGCAACGTGTCGCTGACCTACGACGTTCCGGGCACCCTGGCGAGCTCGTTAGGTGCCACTCGAACCGCCGTCACTCTCACCGTCGCCAATCTCGCCACGATCTGGCGAGCACAATCCCGAAAGTTTGGCGCGCTCGGGCAAGACCCGGAGGTGCGTTTCAACGCGCCGAACTTCTATGGTGATCCCAATCTGTCCAACGGATACACTCAGGAATCCTGGCCGCAATTCCGCCGGTTCCTTGCCACCGTCCGGTTCACGTTTTAACCAGACACGGAATCGAGCCGACCATGCGAAATATCTTCGATCGATCCAATGCGCCGATGCGCGCGTCCTTGCTCATCGGCTTCGCGCTGACGCTTTTGCTGGGCGCAGGTTGTTCCGGTGTACTCAACGTGGAGCTTCCGGGACGCATTCCGACTGACTTGCTCGGCGACCCCATCACCGCGCCAACGCTGGCCGCGAGTGTCACCGCGGATTTTGAGTGCGCATTCAGTAACTACATCGCCTCGACGACGCTCCTCTCGGATCAATTCCTCGGCGCCTCCGGGAACCTGAGCGCAAAGAATTGGGGCACGAGGAAGATCAACGAAGACGACACGAGCAACGAGCAGACGTCCTGCGTTGGATCGTTAGGCGCGTACACGCCAATGCAGACCGCTCGATTCCAGGCCGACGATATTCTCGGGCGCCTGCAGGCCTGGACTGACGCTCAGGCGACGGTTCCTCTCGCGCCGCTGCGGGCGCGCGTCGCGGCGTACGGCGCCTACGCGTATACGTTGCTGGGCGAGGGGTTCTGCGCGATGCGCTTCAACAAGGAAAAGGTCATTCACACACCGGCCGAAGTGCTCGCGACCGCCGAGAGTAAATTTGACGCAGCGCTCGCGCTCGTGAACGCCATGTCGGCTGGGACAGCCAAGACGGAGCTTCTGAACCTCGTGTATGTGGGCCGAGCACGGGTGCGGCTCGATCGCGGCAATGGGGCCGGTGCGGCAGCCGATGCGGCGCTGGTCACGCAAGGCTTCGAGTTTTTCGTGACGCGGAGCGTCGATGCCGACACGCGGCTCAACGATGCGTGGACGACTCTTTCAGAGTTTGGCCATGGCTCGGTCGCGCCGCAGTACCGCGCCCTGACGGTCGGCGGGCAGCCTGATCCCCGGGTTGAGGTAGCGGCCGGACCAGACGTCGGCTTGCCGCCAAAGGCCTTCGATGGCGTGACCGATCTGTACGTCATTACGAACAAGAACTTCTCGCGCGGCGATCCGATGCGACTCGCCAGCTACGTGGAGGCGCAGCTCATCCGCGCCGAAGTACTGAAAGCCGCAACGGCGGTCGGAATTATCAATGCCCGACGAACGGAACTTCAGTTGCCGCAGTATACGGGAGCAACGGACGACGCGTCGATCATGGCTCTCGTGCTGGACGAGCGAAACCGCGAGTTTTTCATGGAAGGTGGTCAGCACTACAACGACCTGCTCCGGTTCCACATTGCGTGGAAGGTCGGCAACGACCAGAACGGCGTGCCGTACGGTCACACGACATGTATGCCGTTGCCGCAGGATGAGCGAATCGCGGCGGGTGGGTAGCGCGCCGATTCGTAGTCCGTGAGATACGAGAGAGGCCCGCGGGTTTCCGCGGGCCTCTTCGCGTCGCGCCCTCAGCGCGTGCATCTTTCGCGCGTCACTCGTTGCTCATACGACGACTTCCCTCTCTCCATGCGCGCGCTCAAACGACCGAAGGTCGGCTTCGCCCTTTTCGTGGTCGCTGCCCTCGTGGCTTCTGCGTCGACGCTGGCGACAGCGCAGGACAATTACGAAATCCAGGTCTACGGCTCGGAGTTGGTGCCACGCGGCCGCACCATGGTGGAACTGCACAGCAACTTCACCCTTGCTGGGTCGACCGTCGGGCAGGATGGGCTAGTGCCCACGCAGCACGCGCTGCACGAAACGCTCGAGATAACCCACGGCTTCAACGACTGGTTCGAGGTGGGCTTCTACGCGTTCACGAGTAAGCAACAGACCACGGGACTCCAGTGGGTCGGCGATCACATCCGGCCGCGGATCGCGGTGCCGCAGAGCTGGCATCTTCCCATTGGGCTCAGCCTCTCACAGGAATTCGGCTACCAGCGCCGTCAATTTTCCCCGGACACGTGGACGTGGGAGATTCGGCCGATCATCGACCAACAGCTCGGCCGTTTCTATTGGTCGTTGAATCCCACGCTCGAGCGCGCGTTGGTCGGTGAGAATGTGACGGCGGGCTTCGAGTTCGCGCCGAATGCGCAGGTGATGTTCGATCTGATGCCGAAGGTTTCGACCGCGCTCGAGTACTACGGCGCCTTCGGGCCGGTAACGCGCTTTGATCCGTTCGTTCGGACGCAGCAGCAGTTCTTTTTCGCGCTGAACCTGGACATGGGTCCTGACTGGGAATTCAACATCGGCCTCGGCGCGGGGGCGACGCGCAACACGGATCATTCGATCGTAAAGATGATTGTCGGGCGGAGCTTCGGTCGCGGCGCCTGACCAAGACACGTAAACCTCTACGGCGCTCGCGTTGACATAGTTAGGGGAGCGTCAGCAAAACTTCGCCTCGGAGACGGCATGCGCGGATCACTGGCCAGAACACTCCTGCTGAGCGCGGCCGTCGCGAGCCGCGCCGTCGCTCAGTCGTCGAGCTCGGTCGCCATTCCCACCACGCCGGCCGGTACCGTGCTCCGCGCGTGGCTCGACGCATTCAACAGCGCCGACACCGCGCGTCTCGCCGCTTACGCGCGACAATACGATCCCACCTTCGACCCGAAGGCGGAATTGAACTTCCGCGAGCGCACCGGAGGCTTTCAGCTGCTCACGGTCGAGCGGAGCGAGCCGCGTCGCGTGGAATTCGTCGCGAAGGAGCGCGCGGGAGAGACGACGGCCTACGGTGTGATGACTGTCTCCGACACTGGCCCGCTGCGAGTGGTAGACACCCGGCTCGCGGCCCTCGGGCCTAACGTGAGCGCCGCGGATCTCCACATCGACGCCGCGACACGCCAGCGCGTGATCGACGGCGCCATCGCGGAGCTGGATTCGTTCTACGTCTTCCCGGACGTCGCGAAGCATATCGCGGACTCGCTGCACGCGCGCCTCGGCCGCGGAGCGTACGATGCATATCCCAACGCGATGAGCTTTGCCGTTCGCGTCAACGACGACGTGCGGGCGATCGGGCACGACAAGCACATGCGCGTGGACTACAGCGCGCGGCCGCTTCCCGTGCAGCAGGCGTCATCGACGCCACCGCCGGACGTCGTCGCCAGGCGGCAGCGGCAGATGGACGAGATGAACTGCGGCTTCGTCAAGGTGGAACAGCTCGAGGGGAACATCGGCTACCTGAAGTTCAACGCGTTCGCCGATCCGGAGCTCTGCGCGGCGACGGCGTCGGCGGCGATGACTTTCCTCGCCGGCACGCGCGCGCTCATTATCGACCTGCGCGATAACGGTGGCGGCAGTCCGGCGATGGTTTCCTACGTCGCATCGTACTTGTTCTCACAACGGACTCATCTCAACGATCTCTGGACGCGGCGGACGAACAAGACCGAGGAGTTTTGGACGCGTGACTCGCTTCCTGGTCGCCGCTTCGGCGGCGAGAAGCCGGTGTTCGTGCTCACGTCCGCGCGCACCTTCTCCGGCGGCGAGGAGTTCGCCTACGATCTGAAGTCGACCAAGCGGGCGACGCTCGTGGGCGAGACGACCGGCGGCGGCGCGCACCCGGTGTCCGGCCACCGTATCGATGAGCATTTCATAATCGGCGTCCCCTTTGCCCGCGCGATCAATCCGACCACGCACACGAACTGGGAGGGCACCGGTGTCGACCCGGACGTCAAGGTCCCGGCCGCCGACGCGCTGACGACGGCCGAGAAGCTCGCTCGCGAGAAGGTCCGATCGTAGCAGGATCACTAGAGATCGCGGCGAGCCAAGCGCCACAAGGCCGCGCTGAAGATGCAGGCTGCAAAGAGCCCAGCGTAGACGAGCGCCATGGTGCTCGGAATCGAGACGTTCGCAAAGGGCGAAAATGAGAGCGATCCGGCGAGCGGCGTCTGCATCTCGAACGCCGCACGTCGCCACAAAGACTCGCTTGGCATTACGAGGCTTGTGATAACGCCTAACGTCACGATCTGCTGACTCTGTGAAAAGCCGCTGACCTGCTCGAGCCAGCCACCCATGAACGCCACGCCTTGCAGCCCAAGCGCGAGGACGCCGACGGTGAGCGTCGTGAATCGCGTCCCCAGATAGAGGGTCACGGCCAGCACAAGCACGCACTCTCCGGTCATGAGCGCAAAGCCCCGCGCAGGGTGCTCGGGAAGAACGCCGGTAGCGGCGAAGGCGACGGCAATCGTTCCGAAGAATGTGAGCGCAACAAAGGCGACAATCATCGCCGCGAAGCCGACGAACTTCCCGCCGAGGATCTGCCAGCGCGCGATTGGCTTTGTTGCGAGCGCCTGGATCGTTCCAGATGTAATCTCGCCAGCGATC
>DATEHJ010000207.1:0-4174 GCA_035279645.1 Gemmatimonadaceae bacterium | reverse complement strand
TTCGGCCGTGCGGTGAACGACTCGACCTCGGTGCGGGCGACGTCGGTACGGACCGGCGCGAGCGGCTGCGCTTCCGCCTCGAGCGCGAGGTCCAAACGAACTGTATCGTTAGGCACGACGACGACCTCGCGCTCGAGCGTGCGATACCCGAGCCGGCGAACGCGCACTATCGAGCCGCCGGCGGGGACGGCCGAGAGCACGAATCGTCCGGTCGCGTCGGTAAGGGTCTGCCTCGACCCAACGCTCACCGCGGCGCCGGCTACCGCGGCCGAGTCGACGCGCGACGTGACGCGGCCAGCGATCGTGCCAGTGGCCGGCGCCTGCGCCGAGAGAGCGATCGGAATCGCGAACAACAGCGCCGCGCGCGCCGCGGTGTGGGCGAAGGGCACGAAATTTGGCACCTTGTCGAGGTGCGGCAATCTGAGCGCGGGGACTCGGCGTGTCTACAGGGTGAGTTATTCTTTAGCCATGGCGAGATGGGTCAAGCTGACGACGTTCCCCTCCGGTTTCGAGGCGGACCTGTTCGTCGAACGGTTGAAGGGCGCGGGGCTTCACGCGCGGAGCGCGGGCGATGTCGGGATCTTTGGTGCGGGCTTCCAAGGGACGGCGCCGCGCGGCATCGACGTCTTTGTCGTCAATAACCAGCTCGCGGCGGCGCGCGCGATCCTCGAGGAACTGAACGAGCCTGATGGGGACGTTCTCGAATGACCGCAATGCGAAACCGAGACTGAGATTTCAGAACTGAGATCTGAGATCTGTCGTTCTTCGTTTGGCGAGCACGCATCTCACCCAGGCTCGGCGAGTCCAGAATCGAGAACGGAGGCTCGCGATGCCGGACGTGAGACCGTGCCTTGGTCTCACGTCGGGCGCCTCGAATCTCCGTGTCTCGCGTCTGGACTCGCTGTCGCGGGTGGGGTGATCGCCCGGCACGCAGAAAAGGGAAGATCTCACGTCTCACGTCAAGAATCTCGGCCTGACTGATCGACACGAGTCTCCGTCTGACTGATCGACCGGGCCGACCGACTGGACACCACCCGCCAACAGCAACAGTTTCCAGACGTCGCATTGACCACCTAACGAGAAGACCCCCGTGCCCGCACGAGCCTCAACCGTCGACGTCGCTGTCGTGCAGGCGGCATCGGTTCCGCTCGACACCGACGCCTGCGTCGACAAGGCCATCCGCCTCATCGGCGAAGCCGCGGCGACGGGCGCGAAACTGATCGTCTTCCCCGAAGCATTCATCACCGGCTACCCCAAGGGGCTCACCTACGGGACGGTGGTCGGAGATCGCGACGCCGCGGGACGCGAGGAATTTCGACTCTACATCGAGGCGGCCATCGAGGTACCGGGACCACACACCGAACGACTCGGCAAGGCCGCCGCAGAGCACGGCGCTTACGTTGTGATCGGCGTCATCGAGCGCGAGCTTGGCACCTGCTACTGCACGGTGCTTTTCTTCGGGCCGGACGGCCGCTTGCTCGGCAAGCACCGGAAGCTCATGCCGACCGCGATGGAGCGCATCATCTGGGGCTTCGGCGACGGTTCAACGCTCACGGTGATCGACAGCCCCTACGGCCGCATCGGTTCCGTGATCTGTTGGGAGAACTACATGCCGATGATGCGCATGGCGATGTACTCGAAGAACGTCGCCCTCTACTGCGCACCCACGGCCGACGATCGCGACACATGGATTTCCTCCATGCAGCACGTCGCGCTCGAGGGACGCTGCTTCGTTCTCACCGCATGCCAATTCCTTCGGAAGCAGGACTTTCCCAACACGGTGCGCGTGCAGCTCGGCGATTCACCGGAATCGGTGTTGATGCGCGGCGGCAGCGCGATCATCAATCCGTTGGGCAAAGTCCTCGTCGGCCCGCACTACGATGGTGAGAGAATTCTCACGGCCTCGCTCGACCTCGACGAGATCGATCGCGGCAAGTTCGATTTCGACGTCGCCGGTCACTATAGTCGTCCCGACGTCTTTCAACTCATCGTCAACGAAGCCGCGGCTCGTCCCGTCACGTCAACCCACTCCTGAATGACTATTCAAATCCGCCCCGCGGGAGCTGCCGACGTGCCAGCGCTCGTCGCGCTCATGCAGTCGTTCTACGCCGAGTCGGACTTCCCGCTCGACGCCGGCCCAGCTGGGCGCACCTTCGAGACTCTCTTCGCCGATTCGCGGTTAGGCGGAGTCTGGCTCGCCGAAGAAGGCTCGGAAGCGCTCGGCCACCTCGTGCTAACGGTCTGCTTCAGCATGGAGTACGGCGGCCTCCGCGGGTTCATCGACGACTTGTACGTACGCCCCTTCGCGCGCGGGCGACGTGCTGCCGCCGCCCTCCTCGCGGCCGCGCAAGAAGAAGCGTCGAAACGCGGAGTACGCGCGCTGCTCGTGGAGACTGGGCACGACAACACCATCGCGCGTCGCGTATACGCGCGCGCAGGATACGTGGACAGCGGTCGGCTTCTCCTGAGCCTCCCCCTGGCCGCGCCAGTGCACGCGTAACGCATCCCGCATCTTCATGCGCTGGAAAGACCTCGCGATTCTCATCTCGTTCCTCATCGCCCTGAACATCGTGAGGATCTGGCGCGGCGAGACGATCGAGTGGCTCGCCCTCGCCGGTCTGCTCGTGCTTGGCTATGCCGTGTACCGGATCCGTCTCCGCCAGTGGCGTCGTCGCCTCGACAAGCTCCGCGACTCGGCGCCCGATCAGATGAACGACCAGATCGCGCGACTCTCGCTCGAAGAGCGCGCGGCGATGCGCGTCGCACTCGGTCACGTCTCGGCCGACGACGCCACCGCGCCTGCGGACGGTCGCGAGTTTCGATATCCGCAAACGCCGCGCGTGATCCGCGAGTACACCTTCTGGGGCTCGGTTGTCCTCGCGGCGCTTGCGTACGTCTCGCTGGTGGTGGGCTGGGACGTCGAGGAGCGGCCGTACGAGATCGCGATTGCGCTCTTCTTCACCCTCAGCGTCGGGCTGCAGCTCTTCCTCTGGGACCGAGAGCGCGCGACCGTGCGCGTCACGTCGTCCGGCATTCAGTCTATCGCAGCTGACGGACAGGTGAGCGGTGTGTTGTGGCGCGAGGTCGCCGCGGTTCGCAATCGACGCTTGCAGATGTGCGTCGATTTCTACTCGCCCGACGGCAGGCGTCGCGCGCGCGTCGGGTACAACCTGATCGGCTTTGCCCAGTTCATGGAGCTCGTCGTCGCACATCTTCGGAACTCTCAGCCGCGCTGACCGTAGTGAACACGACCCGCGAACGGAGGCATTACCATGAGTCTCAACGAGAACGACATTCGGGAATGGCCGCGCGCCGGAGGTTGGCATCTGGACCCGCAGACCGGCCATCGGGTTCGGCCGGGAGACGGATTAGAGATCGGTGATCGAGTCACTCTCGGAGATGGCGTCAGCTTTGGCGACGGGGTCACCATCGGCGACGCAGTGACCCTCGGCGACGGCGCCGTGATCGGGGATGGGACGACGTTAGGCAGCGGCGTGCACGTCGGACCCAACGTTCGGGTCGGCGACGGTGTCACGATTGGCAATGACGTGGCGCTCGGAAGCGCCGTTCGAATTGGCGACGGTGCGACGGTCGGCGACCGAGCGTCGATCGGCCAACGTTCGCGCATTGGCGACGGCGCCGAAGTCGACGCCGGAATCCGGATCGCCGACAATGTCGTTGTACCGGATGGCGCATTGGTCGCCCTCTAGCCGCTTCAATGGCCACTCAGGCTGACGTCCGCCGCATCGCGATGACGCTCCCCGACGTCGAGGCAGCGAAGGACGACTTCGCGTTCGCCGTGTGGAACAAGGGGAAGCTCAAGGGATTCGTCTGGTCGTGGAAGGAGCGCGTGAATCCGAAGAAGCCGCGCGTCGCGAACCCCGGCGTCATCGCGGCGCGCGTCGCCAATCTCGCACAGCGCGATCTGCTCCTCGCCGCCGAGCCGAAGAAGTTCTTCACGGAGCCGCACTACAACGGCTTTCCCGCGGTCCTCGTTCGGCTCGATGCCGTGAGGGTATCTGATTTAAAGGTGCTCATCGCCGAGGCGTGGCGCTGCATGGCGCCGGCTGAAGCGACGCCGGCAAAGAAAAAGAAGAAAAAGTAGGCTCTCAGTTGATCAGCGAGCGGGACGCCTACGACGAGCTCTGTGCGTACACGCTAACGCACGGGGGCG
>DATEHJ010000206.1:0-7745 GCA_035279645.1 Gemmatimonadaceae bacterium | reverse complement strand
CGACCCCGCCGTCGCCGGCGACGGGCAAGAGATTGCCGTATCCTGGGTGGTGGGCCCCGCCGACGGCGGAGGGGGAGGAGGAGGGGGAGGGCACCACGAACACTCCGACGCAAGAGCCACCCGCATCGTCCGCGTTGGCCGACTCCAGTGAGTCGACCGCGCGCCTTCGGTCCAACCTCGAGTACCCTCGACCTGCCCGGCCGATGAAAGCTCTTGTTGCCGACGACGACGCGACCACCTGTGCCCTCCTCTGTGCCGTGCTCGATGAGCTCGGCCACGGAGCGGACTCGGTCGCGAACGGTAACGAGGCGTGGACGCGCTATCAGGCGACGCGGCCGCCGCTCGTCGTGCTCGACATCATCATGCCAGGGCTCGATGGAATCGAAGTGTGCCGTCGCATTCGTCAACTCGACGACAAGCACGAGACGTTCATCCTCGTGTTGACGGGACGCGATCAGCCCGGCGATCTCGCCGCGGTGCTGGACGCGGGCGCGGACGACTACGTCGCGAAGCCGGCGTCGGCGGAGCATCTTCGCGCGCGCCTCGTGATCGCGGAGCGGCGCACGGCGCAGGACATCGCGCGTCGTAAGGCGGAGGCGGAGCTCGCGATCGCGCGCTGGCGCGCCGGGATCGGTGAGACGGCGATCGCGCTGCAGCACGAGATCAACAATCCGCTCGCCGCCCTTCTCGGGCACGCCGAGCTGCTGCTGATGGAGCTCAACGACCGCGGCGAGACGAATGAGCAAGCGCTCATCATTCTCGAGCAAGCCAAGCGCATCAGCGATGTCGTGAAACGAATCGCGCGGCTCCGCAATCCACAGAGCGTGGAATACGTCGAAGGGTCGCGGATGCTGGATCTCTCGAAGAAAGAGGAGAAAGGGGAATAGCGTGGCGCGTGGCGCGTTCTGCGTTGCGCGCTGAGCGTTGAACGCGGTTACCTTGCGAACGCCTACTGACTGGACGTCAACGCACCACGCTCAACGCACCACGCTCAACGCAATGTCTCTCTATCTCGGCGCCCACACCGTCGACAATGGCGGTATCGACATGGCCGTTCGCCGCGCGGGGCGCGCGGCGATGAAGGCGCTGCAGATCTTCACCGCGATCCCGAAGTACTACGGCGACAAGACCTCGATCCGTTCCGAGCGCGTCGATCGATTCCGGACCGCGCTCGCCGAGACCGAGATCGCGCCACGCCATGTCGTCGCGCATGCCGCGTACGTGCTGAACACGGCGACACCGGAGCCGGAGAAGTGGACGCGCGCACGCGACGGCCTAGCGAAGGAGCTCGAGCGGTCGACACGACTCGGAATCGGCGTCGTCTGCTTCCACCCCGGAGCGGCGATCGACGGCGATACGACCGCCGCCGCCGAACGCGTCGCCTCCGCCATTGCGTACGCGCTCGATCAGGTGCCGGGCGATACGCGCGTTCTCGTCGAGAATACCGCCGGCGCGGGGCGCACGTTCGCACGTACCGCCGCCGAGGTCGCGGCGATCCTCGCGCATGTCCCCGAGCGCGTTCGTGCACGCACCGGTTATGGTCTCGATACGTGTCATCTCTGGGCGTCGGGCTACGACATCCGCGCCTCTCGTGAGGCACTGACGCGCGTCCTCGACGAGTTCGAGGGCGCGACCAGCGAGCCCCCGGGCTTCCTCCATCTCAACGACAGCGAAGGCGCGTTCGCGTCGAACAAGGATCGTCACGTGCTCCTCGGCGACGGCACGATCGGCGCCGAGCCCTTCAAGTGGCTCGTGGCGGATCGGCGAGCGCAGGAGATTCCGCTGATTCTGGAAACGCCGCAGCAAAACATGGAGATCGCGGATGACGACGCAACAGCGGATCCGAATGACTTGCGGATGATGGCTCTGCTCGCCACGTGATCAGCTCGACTTTTCTCGCCTCATCGGCTGCTAACTAGGGCAGGAATCAACGGGCTGTGCGCGGGAACGGCCCGAACCACCGCGGAAGCGGCGCGGATCAAGCGCGACGGAATCTCTTTGGTGCGATGAGACGGTGGAACGTAGGCTTGGGACCGAAATGAAGCAGCAATCCCACGTCGAGAGGTGTCCCGCACAGACAATTGAGGAGTTGCCGGCGATCACTGGGATTCAGCACAGCGGTCGACTTAACCTCTAACGCGATGACATCATCTGTCACGAAGTCGACGCGGTAATGGGCGATTCTCTCACCGTCGTAGTAAACGGGAACAACGACCTCGCGCGCGACGTGGTGGCCGTGCCGCCTTAGTTCGAGAGCGAGGGCCGAGCTGTACACGTTCTCGAGAAAGCCGTAACCGAGCTTGTTGCACACCGTGTAAAACGCGCCGATGATGGAGTTTGTAACGTCCTCATAGAGCAACTTTTCGCTCCGCGTCTTTTCAGAGTCCCTTCCCGCAGTTTCCGCGTTCAAAGCCGTTGGTGTCGACAGCTGTTCGGAGTCGTCGGCCGAGGGATCTGATCGTCGGGTGAGTATTGTGTGTCCACGCAACCAACGTACGCATCGCTCAGGAATGATCGGTGCCAAATCCTTGCAAGCCGAACCAATTCGCCAACGATTCGATACTTGCCTAATCAGCTAATTATCTAATATTGTCCCTCCATGGACGCCTTCCGCGCGCTCGCCGATCCGACCCGGCGCGAGATCCTTCACCTCCTCCGCGACGGTCCTAAATCTTCCGGCGAGATCGCGGAGCAATTCCCCACGGCCTGGGCTACCATTTCCCGACACCTCGGCGCGCTCCGCGATGCCGGGCTCATTCTCTCGGAGCGCAACGGACAGCAGATCGTGTATGAGTTGAACACCACCGTTTTCCAGGACCTCGTCGATCATTTGCTCGACTGGGTGCGTCCCTCGAAAACGGCGCGCGGCCGGGCGAAGTCTGGCGGAGCCAAGCATGCGTAAATGGCTGGCACCCGCGATCATCGCCCTGGCAATCGCCTTCTCGGCGGCCGTCTACGCGCGGCTGCCGGAGCGCCTCCCGGTGCACTGGAATCTCCACGGCGAGGTGGATCGCTATGGCAGCCGCGCCGAGGGCGCGTTCTTCCTTCCCGGACTGATGCTGCTGCTGTGGATGCTGCTGCGCTTTCTCCCGCGGATCGATCCGCGCCGCGCGAACTACGCGAAGTTCGGTGACACGTACGACCTGCTCGTGAATTCGCTTGTCGCACTTTTTGCCGTTATGCACGTCGCGCTCATCGGCAGCTCCCTCGGCTGGCCCGTCTCGATGGCGCGCGTGCTGCCGGCGCTCGTCGGCTTGCAGTTCATCATCCTCGGCAACGCGCTGCCCCGCGCGCGGTCGAATTGGTGGTTCGGCATCCGCACTCCATGGACGCTCAGCAATGAGCGGGTGTGGGCGCGGACGCACCGCGTCGGCGGATATCTGCTCGCCGGCGCGGGGTTCGTCCTACTGGTCGCCGCCGCGCTGCCCAACGTCTGGACGTTCGCGTTAGGCGTCGCCGCGGTCGGTTCCGCCGCCGTTGGCTCCCTCGTCTACTCGTACTTCGCCTGGAAACAGGAGACTGCAAAATGAGAATGCATTTGCGCCACATCGTCCTTTCTGCGCTCGTGCTCGCGCCCGTCCTGGCCGACGCGCAGCAACCCGCGACCTTCGTCATGCTCATGGGGAAGGACACGCTCGCCGTCGAGCGCGTGACGCGCGCCCCAAATCGGCTCGACGGCGATTTCGTGAGTCCCGCGCGCGGCGTCCACCTTCGTTATGCAGGAACGGTCGCGGCCGACGGCACGATGTCGCGCCTCGAGATGTGGGCTTACCGCGGCGCCGATACGACCGGCACGCACGCGACGATGCAGCTGCAGGGCGACAGCATGACGGTCGAGCAACAGGGCCGCACTCTGCACTTCCCGACGAAATCGGGCGCCATCATGTACTTCAATCCGTCGATGGGCCTGCTCGAGCAGGCGGTGATGCGCGCGCGCAAGGAAGGTGGACAATCGGCGGAGGTTCCGCTCTTTGCGTCGGAGGGCGCGGCAACCGTGCCGCTCACCGTGACGTGGGTGGGCTCCGACTCGGCGCACGTCACGCTCGGCGGCGTGATGATGAATGTCTCCGTCGGCGCGGATGGCCGCATCGCCGGCATTGCGGTTCCGTCGCAGAATGTGCGCGTCGAGCGCGTCGAGGGAGCAAACGTTGCGGCGACGATCGCGAAGCCCGATTACTCGGCGCCGAGTGACGCGCCGTACACCGCCGAGGAAGTGACGGTGCACACACCGGCGGGACTCACGCTCACCGGTACGCTGACGCTTCCGAAAGTCCGTCCCAGCCGGGGCGCGCCGGCGATCGTCACGATCACGGGATCAGGAACGGAGGAGCGAGATGAGTCCATTCCTGGAGTGAGCGGATATCGGCCCTTCCGTCAGGTCGCGGACACGTTAGGCCGGCGTGGCATCGCCGTGTTGCGGCTCGATGACCGCGGCGCCGGTGGATCGGACATGGGGCCGAAGGGGCCGACGTCGGCGGATTTTGCCGACGACATCCGCGCGGGGCTCGCGTATTTGCGCACGCGAAAAGACATCGACGGCACGCGTCTCGGACTCGTTGGGCACAGCGAAGGTGGCATGATCGCGCCGATGGTGGCGGCGACCGATCCGAAGCTGCGCGCGATCGTGCTCATGGCCGGACCGGCGCACACGGGGCGGGCGATTCTCAAGTATCAGCAGGAATACGCCGCCGACTCGATGCTGCATCTCACGGGCGCACGGCGTGACTCCGCGGTGCGCGACATGGCGCAGAAGCTCGATTCCGCGGCGGCAGCTGAGCCGTGGATTCATTTCTTTCTCGACTACGATCCCATCGCCACCGCGAAGCGAGTGAAGCAGCCCGTGCTGATCGTACAGGGAGCGACGGACAAACAGGTCACGCCTGAGCAAGCGGTGGAGCTCGCGTCGGCGTTTCGTGCCGCGGGCAACAGCGATGTCACGATGAAGCCATTCCCCTCGACGGATCACCTCTTTCTCCCTGATCCGGTCGGAAATCCGAGCGGCTACGCGGCACTGCCCTCGAAGAACGTGCGCGTCGAGGTGCTGGGGACGATCGCGGATTGGCTCGCTGCGCACTTGAAGTGAGTGGCGGAACGGCGCGCGTGATGCGCGCCGCAGAGCGAAAAAACGTGAATTTCAGAGTGAAAACGCGACACTCCCCTATTGCGCTCACGAACGGCCGACATACTTTTCGCCCCGAAGGGCGCTCGTGCACAGAGTGAAAACGAGCACTTTTCAGAGTGAAAGCCGTCACCATTCCATCTACCGGGAGAGAGAATGGCAGCGAAAAAAGCGAGACGTGGCGCGAAGAAGAGTGCGAAACGCGGTGGCGCGAAGAAGCGTGCTGGTGCCAAAAAGGCGAAACGCACCAAGCGCACAGGCGCGAAGCGAGCACCGAATCCGGCATTCATGAAGCCGATGCAGCCGAGCGCCGCGCTCGGCTTAGTGGTCGGTGCTAGCCCGATGCCGCGTACGGAAGTCACGAAGAAGCTCTGGCAGTACATCAAGCGCAACGGATTGCAGGATCAGAAAGAGCGCCGGATGATCAACGCCGACGAAAAACTGAAAGCGGTGTTCGGCGGCAAGGGCAAAGTCTCGATGTTCGAGATGACCAAGCTCGTCAACAAGCATCTCAAGGCGCCCTGAGTCTCGGAGTCTTGGCTGATTCAAAAGGGGCGCGCAGCGAAAGCCGCGCGCCCCTTTGGCGTTTGTGGGAGTGCGGTGGTCGTGTGAGGAACAACAAAGCCACCAGAGGCGTACGTCGAATAGATTTCGCACGACCGATCCTAGCCCCCAGCACCTAGGCCCTAGACCCCTTGTCTTCGTCCACCAAGAACCGATCGCCGAAGAAGAACGTCGTCGCGCAGGCGAGGGGAAACAAAGCGCCGCGCCCGGCAAGCGGTGGTGCTCGCCGCACCGCTGCATGGGAGACGTTCAAGTCCATCGCCGGCGCCGTGGCGATCTATCTCGTCATCCGTACGCTCTTCGTCGAAGCGTATCGCATTCCTTCGGGATCCATGATCCCGACACTGCTCGTCGGCGATTGGTTGTTCGTCAACAAGCTGGTGTACGGCCCCACGATTCCATTCACGAATTCACATCTACCCGGCTACTCGCACCCGAAGCGCGGTGACGTCGTCGTATTCGTCTCACCGCCGCAGCCGGATCAACCCGAGGATCCGCAGCCGACGCTCGTGAAGCGGCTGGTCGGAATGCCGGGTGACACGCTGTACATGCGTGGCGGCTTGCTCTACGTGAATGGTCTTCCGCAGCGCCAGGGATTCGCTTCGGCGACGAATCACGTGGATCCGTCTGAGGCGAATTCGACGAGCGACCTCTTTTCCTGGCAGCACACGATCGCGCTGAAGAGCTCGCGCTTTGGCTCCGCGCCCGAGATGCCGACGCACGACAACTGGGGGCCCCTGCTCATTCCGGCGGGGCGTTACTTCATGATGGGCGACAACCGTTACTGCTCGAAGGACAGTCGCTATTGGGGAGTCGTCCCAGGAGAGAACGTGCGGGGCAAGCCGCTCATCGTGTACTACTCGTATCGCCCGGGAGCGGGCGACGACCCACCGGTGTGCAATCCTGATACGAGCGACCGGCCGGTTCCATTCATCACCGACATCCGCTGGAGTCGACTCGGCGACCGCGTGCGATAGATTCGTCCGCGTGAAACATCGTTTCGTCACAATTGCGGCGCTGGCCATCACGGCCGCCGCGCGCGTGGGGGCGCACGCGCAATCCGACCGCCTCACGACGCTGCCCTTGCGCGGCGTCTTCGCCCATCTCTCCAAGAGCGTCCTGCGGGATTCGGCGCGGGCCCGTCTCGCGACGCTCGATGGCCACGTCCGCCTAACGGGTCTGGACAGTGCCGTCGAGGTGCGACGCGACAGGTGGGGCGTCCCCCACATATACGCGCGCACCGCGCATGACGTGTTCTTCGCTCAGGGCTACGTGGCTGGGCAAGATCGTCTCTTTCAGATGGAGATCTGGCGCCGCGCCGGTGAGGGGCGGCTCGCCGAGGTGCTCGGACCTGCGTACGTCTCCCGCGACCGGTTGGCGCGGCTATTCAAGTATCGTGGCGACGCGGCAGCCGAATGGAGCAGCTACGCACCCGACGCGCGCGCGCTCGTCACCGCCTTCGTGAGCGGCGTCAACGCGTACATCGACGAAGTCCGCGCGCATCCGAACAAGCTGCCGATCGAGTTCTCGATCCTCGGATTTCTCCCTGAGCGTTGGAGTCCTTCCGTACCGCTCACACGCGTCACCTCATTGAGTGGCGTGGGGAACGGAACCAGCGAGCTGCTGCACGCACGGCTGGTCTCGCTCCTGGGCGTGACGCGCGCCAACGAGCTGCTCGACACCTATCCGCACCACGATCTCGATCCGGTGCCCGGACTCGATCTCGGTGGTCTCGACTTCAACGCGCTCGGCGGCATGGAGCAGGTGTACACCGATGTCGCGTTCAGCCGTATCGAGGGATCGAACAACTGGGTCGTGAGTGGAAAAAAGACGGCGAGCGGCAAGCCCATTCTCGCGAACGATCCGCATCGAGCGATCACGAACCCGGGCGTCCGGTACATCACACACCTCGTCGCGCCCGGCTGGAACGTGATCGGCTCGGGGGAGCCCGCGAGCCCCGGCGTCGCGATTGGTCATAACGAGCGCATCGCGTTCGGTCTCACGATCGTGGGGATGGATCAGCAGGACTTGTACGTCGAGGAAGCCAGTTCGGCGAAGCTCC
>DATEHJ010000205.1:0-6758 GCA_035279645.1 Gemmatimonadaceae bacterium | reverse complement strand
TAACGGATTGCACCGTTAGGCAACGAAAGGGCCGGAGCTCGGAAAGTAGTTCGAGTCCCCGGCCCTCCGCTCTCGTCACTAGCGCCGCTAACAGACAAAATCCGAACACGGATATGCTTGTCGCGCGCGCGTCGGTTGGTCACTCTGACTGCTCGAGTGACTCACGATCTGTGCCGACCCCGATGAGCGTCTTCACGCATGTTGACGTGAACTTCGTGTCATAGAGTAGGACCACTTTCGATTGCCATCGCTGCCGCGCTGTCTGCTGCGTGTGCGCGAAATGCAACGCTTCCCGCCGCCGAGATTCCGGGACTCCCGTCGGCGGGCGCCCCGGCCGTGATCTTCGCGCCCGGCGTGGTATCGACCGGTGACGTGTTCGCCTCCACGTTCACTCCGGATGGCCGCACAGTGGTGTTTACACAATTCTCACCGCCGCGAATGACCCTCATGACGTCGCGCATCGTGGCCGGGCAGTGGACCGTGGCGCAGGCGCTGCCATTCTCCGGCGCGTACCGCGATCTCGACCCGTCATTCTCACCCGACGGCTCGCGGTTGTACTTCTCCTCGTGGCGCCCGACTGGCCCATCGCCCGGCGACACGACCAACGCCGCCGACACCTGGTACGTCGACCGGAGCGGCGATGGTTGGTCCGTTCCCGTTAGGCTCGCCGAGCCCGTGAACGGCGCCGAGGTTGATATGTACCCGAGCGTGACGGCCCGCGGAGTATTGTACTTCGACAGCTTTCGCTCGCGGCCGCGCCGGCGTCTGGTCTATCGCGCCGAGCCTCGTGGCGATGGCACCTTCGGGGCGCCACAAGCGCTCGACCAGATCATCAACGCGGATTCCGGCGCGTCCAACCTCTTCGTCGACCCCGCCGAGCGGTATGTCGTTTTCGCCGCGGCGCGCCCCGAGGGGGCCGGCGCGCTCGATCTCTACATCAGCACGCGCACGGCATCCGGCACGTGGACCGAACCGCGGAATCTCGGGCCGACCGTCAATACCGCGGGCACGGAATTCTGTCCCTTCGTCTCCCGCGACGGGCGATTCCTGTTCTTCACGCGCATCTCGCCGCCTAACGTGACGCCGACGACCCGGAACATCTACGTGGTCCGCTTCGACGATCTTCGATCGGCAAGACCTCCGTCTCCGTGAGGGAGCAACGAACCGCCTCGCGAACGCCGCCTAACTAGCCGCCAGGTCGCGCCCTCCGGACAGGCGATACAACTCCTCGTCATCGAGTGTGCGCCAGTTGGGCGGGTATCCGCAGACATGTCGTTCGTCGAGCTCGGCCTCGAAGACGAGTACCACGCGAGGAAGTTCGTACACGGTCCAGGTCTGGCCGTCAGCGCGAAACCGGCGTGTCGCCGCGCGCGGAACATTCACCGATCTCGCCCCCCGCACCTCGCTCACGGCGAGGCCGTCGAGCCCTCAGACACACCTGTAGTGAATCGGCATGTGCTGATATTAGCGCCACGCCTGCGATTCGAGTAGATACGTCGTTCCGGCTGCGCGTGAACAAAGAAACAGCCCCGCGGAAGAGAGTCCACGGGGCTGTGTGCGTTCTGCGTTCAACGCTCCACGTACAACGCTCGACGCGCTTACGGGACGTAGCAGCTCGGTTCGCCGTCGCCCGCGGTCGTGATGATCGGGTTGGTCGTGTTCACGCCGATACCGCACGTCGCACCAGCCAACTGGCTGTGCGTCACCGTCGCGCGCCAGAAGCCAGCGCCCGTCGTCACCGCCGGCACGCCGACGCCGGACGAGTTCTTGAAGGTGTTGCGAGTCACGAGGTTCGTGCCGGTCGTGTAGTAGGTCGAGTCGGAGAAGAACGCTTCCTCGGCGGTCACGAGGTTGCGAAGGTCCGACTTCATCGCCGTCACATACGCCTTGTTTTTGGTATTCGCGAATTTCGGGATCGCGATCGCGGCCAAGATGCCGATGATCACGACTACGATGAGGAGCTCGATGAGCGTGAAGCCCTTTCGAGCCCGAAGCATGATTGACATGGTGTGCATCCTGAAAAGGTGGGGAGGCGGCGGCGCCTCGCTCACGCTCGCTCCTCAGTGAAAAGACTCACTCTCGCGCCGTAAGGCAACGCACAATCGTTACGGTGCCCAACGGCCGAAACGACATTTTGGTATAAAGATGCGCAACTCGATGCGCCCCCATTCCGACATGCGCCATAGTGTCCGCAAGATCCAGTCGTCTTGGCTCAACGTGATGCCTAACGTTGACAACGTCGATCCGAGCAGTTTGCGGCGACTGCCAGGAGGAGGCAGGCAGATCCGAGGTGGAGGCGGCAACCCGATTACTCGTCGATCGATAGCCGGTTGTGCTAGGTTACCGAGGAGCCATCCGGAGGCGGCGGATCACAAATGTGCGCCCTCGTCAGAACGGCCGGCCAGCATGCTCACGCTTCTCGATCGAGCCATCACGTTAGGCAGCAGCCCGCGAGGTATGATGCGTTCCAGCCCACTCACAACGCTCCAATACACCGTGATCGAGCGGCTCAACCTTGTTGGCTTGGAGCACCTCGCCGATCTCGCGGCAACGGCGTGGGCTGACGACCGACCCTTTCCCTGCGCGCTGAGTCCCGTCGAGCGCGCAACGATGGAAGGCGCGACGCTGTGCGAGGACTTCAAAATGGCAAACGCGGAGGCTCGAGCCGCCGCGGCTCAGCGGCTCGGCGCCTAGCGCTTCTCCGCGGCGGCGGCCCGGTGGCGCGTCAGAAATGAGCCGATTCGCACCGCCAGCTCCTCGGGCCGCACCGGCTTCGGAAGGATCTCGTCGAAACCGATCCGCTTGAACCGATCGAGCTCGGAGTCGGTGATCATCCCGCTGAATGCAACGAGTAGCGCGCCCTTCGTACTATCCCGCTTCCTGAAGACCTTGACGGCCTCGAAGCCGCTCACCGTCGGCATCATCAAATCGAGCATCACCAGGTCGGGCGGCCAGTCGCGCGCGAGATCCAGCCCCTCATACGGCGACCGTGAGGTGCGGACGTCGTAGCCGGCGCGTTCGAGCAGCTTCTGGTGCGCGCTACGCACGGCGTCGTCGTCGTCGATGATGAGGATGCGACCTCGGGTCGCGTCGGTCATGGCAGCTCTGCGGAGTGGGTGAACCTCCGAGAAGGACTCTCAGTCGTGCGAGAGCGTAACTGAAGCGCAACGGACTCCACAGCGCAACGGACTCGACGGCCCAACGGACTCGACGGCGCAACTGACCCGCCGGCGCGACTGATGAGCCGCGCAACTGAAGAACCGCGCAACTGATGCAAGAGCGCGACTGAATCGACGGCGTGTTCCCGATCGAGCATTCGTTAGGCAGTCTGCTTTCAGCCCGAGGTCGGATCAGCAGCGCCGTCGTCTCAGTTGCGCCGTCGCACTCCACGTTTGACTTTCTTTCCCCAATGTCACATACTCCTCCCGGAATCCAGTAGGAGACTCGATGCCCTCTAGCTCCGACCAACCGGACGTCCTCCGCGGAACGCTCGACCTTCTCGTGCTCAAAACGCTTACCCTCGAGCCGATGCACGGCTGGGGCATCGCGCAGCGCATCGAGCAGTGTTCACGCGGCATCCTCGGCATCAATCAGGGTTCGCTCTACCTTGCCCTTCAGCGTCTCCAGCAGCGGGGATGCATCGCGGCCGAGTGGCGCGCGAGCGAGAACAATCGCCGAGCGAAGTACTACCGGGTCACGGCTGCCGGACGTCGCCTCCTCGGCGACGAGACCACATCCTGGCGCCAATATGTCAGCGCCGTCGAGTGGGTGCTCGGCGCTTCGTAGACGAGGAGCATATGCTAAACAGACTGCGCTATGCGGCGGCGGCGCTTCTCGGGCGCGCTCGCGTCGACCGGGACCTCGACGATGAAATCGCGTTTCACATCGACCGCGAAACGGAGCGCAATGTCGAACGCGGCCTGACGCCGGACGAAGCGCGCCGTCAGGCGCTGGTGATGTTCGGCGGCGCGGAGCGACTCAAGGAAGCACATCGCGACGCGCGCGGCACGCGCTGGCTCGAGGACGTCGTCAGCGATGCGCGCTATGCCCTGCGCGGGCTCAAACGAAACTGGGCGCTCACGATCGCCGCGATCGGCACCTTAGCGCTGGTGATCGGTGCGAACACGGCAATTTTCTCGGCGGTCGACGCCGTGCTTCTTCGTCCCCTGCCCTTCGCCGACCCCGATCGACTCGTTATGATCGGCGAGAACAATCGCGAGTTCCTGTGGCACATGGCCGACGCTGCGCCCGCGAACTATCTGGACTGGCGCGCGCGCGTGCCTGGCTTCAGCGACGCGATGGCCTATGCGGACTTCCCGCTGTCGGTCACACTCATGGTCGACGGAGCACCCCAGCTTGCGCCCGCCGCCATCGTGACCGGGAATTTCTTCTCCGTGCTCGGCATCAATGCGGAGATCGGACGTACCTTGCGCGATGAAGAGACCTGGCGAGGCGGCGCGAATGTCGTCGTGATCAGCGATCGTCTCTGGCGTCGAACGCTCGGAGGTAAGGCGAGCATCGTCGGCAGCACGATTTCGATAGGTGGAGCACCGGCTACCGTCGTCGGCGTCGCGCCTCCGAGCTTCCGCTTCCCGCGTGCCGATGTCGACATCTGGACACCGATTAGTTGGCCGAAGGAGCAGGTGTCGGCGATTTCCTTCCGACGCGCACATTGGCTGCGTGTGGTTGCGCGGCTCAAGCCTGGAGTGAGTGCGGCGGACGCGAGCGTGCAGCTTCGCGATGTCGCTCAGCAGCTCAAGGTTGAGTATCCGGTAACGAATCGGATCATGGAGGCGGAGCTCGCACCGCTGCATCGTTTTCTCGTCGGCGACACCCGGTTGCCTCTCCTGATCGTACTCGGCGCGGTCGGGCTGCTTTTGCTGATCGCCTGCGCGAATGTCGGGAACCTGCAGCTCGTGCGCGCTGCCAGCCGACAGCGGGAAGTCGCGGTGCGCGTCGCGTTGGGCGCCGGCCGCTTGCGGTTGATGCGTCAGGCATTCACGGAGAGTCTCCTCCTCGCCGCCATCGGTGGCGCGCTCGGGATCGTCCTCGGTTGGCTCGGAACGCGGTTGTTGGTCGCGCTGCAGCCCGCCGACGGCTCTATGGTTCCCGTCGCCGGATTCACCGTCGATTGGCGCGTCGCCGCGTTCGTCCTCGGGATTTCAGCGGTGTGTGGACTGCTCTTCGGCTTGGCGCCCGCGGCGTGGTCGAGCGGGCGCTCACCCAACGAGGCGCTCGCGGCCGGCGGGCGGGCGGGGAGTCAAAGCAGCCGCGTACGCGGCTGGAGCGAGAAGCTCGCCGTCGTCGAGGTCGCGATCGCCCTCGCGCTTACGGTGGGCGCCGGCTTGCTCGTGCGCAGCTATTCGAGACTTCTCAACGTCGATCCAGGCTTCGACTCCCGCAACGTGTTGGCGACATCGATCGAGCTGCCGCCGACGCGCTACAATACCGCCGCGTCGACGAGTCAATTCTTCGAGCAGCTGGTCGCTCGCGTGCGCGCGATTCCTGGCGTCGTTAACGTCGCGGCCGTGACGCAGCTGCCCCTGACCATGCCGGGGTGGAGCAGCGACTTCAGTATCGAAGGGGCATCGGCGGGGAACTTCAGCGTGTCTCTCGTGCATCGACAGGTGACGCCTGACTATTTCCAGACAATGCGAGTTCCTTTGCTGCGCGGCCGCTGGTTCACCACGGCGGACCGAGGTGCGCCATACGTCATCGTCATCAACGACGAGTTCGCGCGGACCTACTTCAAGGGGCAGGATCCGGTGGGGCAGCGCATCACCTTCGACAAGACACCCGACTCCTCATCGACCTGGCGCACGATCGTCGGCGTCGTCGGCAGCGAGCACCAGATATCACCGGCAACTCCACCCGCCAACGAAGCGATCGCGCCATTCACTCAGGAGCAGTCGCGATCGATGTCGATCATCGCGCGAACGAGCGGCGACCCAGTGGCCATCGCGCCCGCGGTACGTCGCTCCGTCTCGGAGCTGGATCCGCAGCTCGCGATCGCGAGCATTCGCACGATGGCCGACGTCCGGGCAGCGTCGATGTCGCGCGACCGATTCCTGATGACGCTGCTCTCGTTGTTCGGCGTGCTCGGCTTCGTGCTCGCCATCGTCGGCGTGTACGGCGTCGTCGCGCAGCTCGCGCGCAGCCGCACGCGCGAAATGGGAATTCGCATCGCGCTCGGCGCACGCGGGAGTGCGGTTCAGTGGCTCGTCGTTCGGCACGGGCTCGTCATCACGACGTTAGGCGTCGTGATCGGCGGCGCAGGCGCACTGCTCGGCGCGCGCGTGCTCGCCCGTGTGCTCTACGGCATCGCTCCCACGGATGCACCGACGTTCCTGCTGGTGATCGCCGCGCTCATCGGCGCGGCGCTCGCGGCGTCGTGGCTTCCCGCGCTGCGTTCGGGACGCGTCGATCCGGTGATGATCCTGAGGGACGAATAGCCTTTCGAAGCGACTAGGAACCCGGCGGAATGCGGAAGATGCTGAGCTGCGGGCGCAGCGCGTCCGTGAGCGGCACGCCGGGCGTCGAGCCAAAATCGATCGTGACCGTGGTCTGTCCCGCCGACGTGTCGAGACGGTAGAACGACATCGTGCCGGGTACCATGCTCGCCGAGATCGAGCCGGCGAGAGGCACCGTGATGATCGGGAACGGCCGGGGCACAAAGCTGCTGCCCTGGGATGTGTCGAAGAGTCGCTGATACATGCGGCGGAGATTCCGGACCACGAATCGATTGCGCGCTGGAATCG
>DATEHJ010000204.1:0-3276 GCA_035279645.1 Gemmatimonadaceae bacterium | reverse complement strand
GTTTGGCGTTTGCGCCTCGCGAAATGATGATGCGCGCATCGAGCGATACCGAGATCGTTCTCAGGAATCCTTCGGACCGGAGAACGAAATGTGGCAGCAAAAAACTTGAATGACATCAGCGGTCAGATCGTGGCTGCCGCGATGTGTGTTCACTCTGCGCTCGGACCAGGACTACTCGAGAGCACCTACAGCAAATGTCTCGCTCAAGAGCTTCGATTGCGTGGGTTGACCGTCGAGCTAGAAGTGCCACTGCCAATCGTATACAAGGGCATTCGAATTCGGGTCGCGTACCGAATGGACCAACTTGTGGAGAATGCCGTTGTCGTAGAACTGAAAGTTGTTAGGCAACTGCATCCCGTCCACGAAGCCAAACTGCTTTCGTTCCTGAAACTCGGCAACCGACGATTGGGTCTTCTCCTCAACTTCAACGTGGTCCATATGCGACACGGAATCAAACGCATGGTCAACCACTTCTAGTAGCCTCTGCGTTCCCTCCGCGTCCTCTGTTCCTCTGCGGTTCAGGATTGGGATCTCTCTCGGAACCAAGGAGTTCTCCGCGGCCGCCGAGTTGCTGCGGCTTGAGGACGCTCACACCGCCGCCAACTCTGCGCCGCACCGCTCACAGTACCACTCCGTCGGATAGTTCATCGTGCTGCATTCCTGGCATTTGAGCGTCTTGTGGCGTTCCGGGCCTCCTTGCGATTTGAGCTCGATGGGATTGCTCTCGGTGACGTTCGCTGCCAAGGGATTCTGCGTGTTGCCGGGTTTGGGGGTGCCGACTCCCTTGAGCAGCGATTCCGCCTCGTCGTCCGGGCGAGGATTGCCTTGCGCCCGCTGATTGACCCGCTTCAACAACGTCTCCGCCAAATCGGGAGCGCCCTCGAGCTCCTGCTTCGGCGGCTCCTGCGCCGGTGGCTGGCTGCCCACGCCGGGCCCACCACCGACCACGGAATTCAGGAATGCGAGTTCGTCCATCGCCGAGCCACCGGCGGCGGGCGTCGCTGGTGGGACGGAGCCATTGCGCGACGGGGTAGCGGTGCGAATCTGATCGAGGTTCAGCGGACGAGATACACGGGGCGACGAAGTCGAACTCCTGGACGCGGGCATTGCGCCGCCGGCCTGACCGGTGACCATCGTTAGGATCTCTTTCGCCTGCGCGAGCATCGCACGCGCCTGCGCCTGCGCCTCGGAGAGGCGAGCGACGCCTTCATCGCACTCGCGCGCCTTCACGTTCCAGTCGGCGACGCTGAGCTCACCGACCTGCATCCGCAGCTCCGCTTCGGCGCGCACGTCTTTGAGCCGCTGTGCCTCGGCTCCGAATTGCGTTAGGCGCGCGTTGACCTGATCTACGTGCGACTTCAGGGACGTGCTACGCGCCAGGAGTTGGTCGGTGATCGCCTTCAGGCGATTCGCGTAATCGCCGCGCACCCTCTGGTAGACGTGGTCGGGCGTACTCGCCTTGCGCGCGTCAAGCGTCGCAAGCCAGTTCTCGATGCGCTGGCGCTCGAGGATCAGAGCCGCAACGTTCTCTAGACCGGGCTGTTCCTTCATTCCGGATCCGAGTAGCGCTTCGGCGCGCCGCTCTCATTCGAGCTCGAGGCCCGTCGCCGCAGCTCGAGCAGAACCTCTCGCTCGCGGTCGCTCAACGTCGACACGTGGCCTAACGCTCGGGCCGAGAAAAGTATCTGCGCCGCATGCTCGAGGCTCTCCATTCGCTGGTGCGCGATGGAGAGCGTCGTTCCATATGAAGTGGCGCCGTGGTTCGCCATCAGGAATGCGTCGTGAAGCTGAAGAAATGGTTCGATCGCGTCGGCGAGCGCTGGGCTGCCTGGAGTCGCGTAGGGAACCAGCGGCACGCCACCGATAAGCACGAGTATCTCGGGGAGCACCGGCGCCATGAGATCCCCGCCCGAGACGGCAAGTGCCGTTGCGAACGGTGGATGCGCATGAACGACAGCTCCGACGTCGCGTCGTAGCTGATAGATGCGCAGATGCACCCCCAACTCGGACGATGCCCTTCCGGACCCCGCAACGGGCTTTCCGGTAGCGTCGACTATCATCAGGTCCGCCTCGCTCACGTCGGTTTTCGAGGCGCCGGAAGGAGTAATGAGAATCGAATCATCGTCGAGGCGGGCGGACACATTGCCCTCGCCTCCAGCGATGAGGCCCCGCTCGTACAAGCGACGGCAAACTCGGACGATGTCGCGGCGCAACGCCTGCTCGCCCACGCCTCCGGTCACTCCGCTAGACGATAGATGACGCGGCCGTCGACGACCGTGAGGTGAACGCGGCCCGTGAGCTTCTGGCCCGCATACGGCGTATTGCGCCCCTTAGAACGGAACCGAGGTGGGTCGACCGTCCATGTCTCAGTCGGGTCGAAGACGGTGACGTCCGCGACGTTACCGCGCTTCAAGGTGCCGCCGGCAAGGCGAAAGATGCGCGCCGGCTCGCAGGACATCTTGGCGATCAACGTCGGAAGGTCGACGATGCCCGAGGCGACGAGCCAGGTGACGTTCACCGCGAACGCGGTCTCGAGGCCGACGATGCCGTTTGGCGCGTCGGCGAACTCCCGCTCCTTCTCGTCGTAGTGGTGCGGTGCGTGATCGGTGGCGATGACGTCGATTGTCCCGTCGCGCACCGCCTGCTGGAGCGCTTCGACGTCGGCGGTGGTGCGCAGCGGCGGGTTCATCTTCGCGTTGGTATTGTAGCCCTCCACCGAATCTTCGGTGAGCGACAGATGATGGGGACACGCCTCCGCGGTGACATTGACACCCCGCTCCTTCCCCCAGCGAATCAGCTCGACCGAGCCGCGCGTGCTCATGTGGCAGAGGTGGACATGTCCGCCGGTCCGCCGGGCCAGGAGGATGTCGCGGATGGCCATGATCTCTTCTGCCTCGTTAGGTACGCCTTTGAGGCCGAGTCGAGCGCTCACGATCCCTTCATTCATCGCGCCGCCTTGGGCGAGCGTCGGCTCCTCGCAGTGGTCGGCGACTGGAATGCCGAAGGTCCGCGCGTATTCGAGCGCGGTGCGCATGAGATGGGCGCTCGCCACCGGCTTGCCGTCGTCGCTCACCGCCACCGCGCCGGCCCCGACCATCTCGCCGAACTCGGCGAGCGCCTCGCCCCGCTGGCCGAGTGAGATCGCGCCGATCGGATACACACGTGAGGCCCCCGCTCTCGCCGCTTGGCGGATAATGAATCCGACGGCCGCCTGGTTGTCCGTCACCGGATCCGTATTCGGCATCGCGCACACCGCGGTGAAGCCGCCGGCGGCCG
>DATEHJ010000203.1:0-7956 GCA_035279645.1 Gemmatimonadaceae bacterium | reverse complement strand
GGGCGAGGGCGCAATCGTGGGTGGTGGACGTGGCGGCGCGGCACAGGGTGGAGAAGGGGCTGGCGCTCCGGGTGGCGAGGAGAACATTCAAGATATGCTCAACTCGTTCCCGGGTGGCGCGCAGGAATTTGGTGATCTTCTGCGTCCGCCGAATCAGCGCGGTGGACGCGGTGGCGGCGGCGGTGGCTTCGGGAACCTCTTCGGGTTCGGCGGCGGTGGACGCGGCGCGGGGCAGGCGCCCGTCGTCAACACCGGCGACTATCTGGTGACTCTCACCGTCGGCGGCCGTACCTACAAGCAGGTGCTACGCGTCGAGCGGATGAGCGGTGGGGATGATAGTGGGTTCAACTTTGGATCCGATGATGATGATCACGATCCGATAAAGAAGTAATTTCATCCAGGTAAGCGAAGGATCCGCTCCTCGATGGGGCGGATCCTTCGCTTTTGGAGAGTGCTGCGCCGAGGTTACTCCTCTGAGTTTCGAAAAGGAAGAGGCCGGATTGCACGGAAAGGGCCGGATCGCTTCTCGTTTGGTCGGCGCCTAGCCGCAATGAACAGGATGAGCATTTTGTAACTGCACACCTGTCGAGTACCGGTGGCTTCCCGAGGTAGTTCACAAAGGCTCATCTTGGTCTTTGCGAGCGGAGCCCTCTCGATCACGGGGCGATCCGTGCAGTTCCCGAGCAGTTATCCGGCCTTTTCCGTGTTCCCCCCTTGATCCTTGCGGCGGAGAGCGTTCGGATCCGAGGGATCACCACTTGATCCCGGCAACATCCCGGAGAGCGTCCTCGCACTCCGCCAAGCAAGGTCGCAACGTCTCGATCGTGTGATCGCCCATGTGGCCGATGCGGATCGTGGTGTCTTTGAGCTTCCCATAGCCGCCGCCGATCACGAAACCGCGGCGCGCGACGGCGTTCACCACGTCGGCGCTTTTCACCCCTTCGGGGAGCGTGATCGTCGTGATCGTCGGTGAGCGCGCCGACTCCGGCGCGAGGATCGCAATGTCGAGATCGACGCGAGTCACCGCGCGCTTGAGCCAGGCGACGGTCGTCTCGCGCATGGAGGCGTGGCGCTCCCACCGGCGCTCGATTCCTTCACGCAGCACATCGGCGAGCTGCGCGTCGAGCGCGAAGAGGATCGAGAGCGCGGGGGTCGCCGGCGTCTGATTCTTCGCCGCAAACTCCTCGAACTCCACGACGTCGAAATAGAGCCCGCGACCAGGCGTTTCGCGGGCGCGCCTAACGAACTCCGCCGAGGCGACGCCGAATGCCAGGCCCGGCGGAAGCGCCAGTGCCTTCTGCGACCCGGTGAGGGCGAAATCGAGTCCCCAGGCGTCGAAGCGCATCTCGGCGCCGGCGACGCCGGTGACGCTGTCGACGATGCACAGCGCGCCATGTCTATGCGCGATCTCGGTCACGGCGCGAACGTCGGTCAGCGCGCCAGTGGAGGTTTCCGAATGGACGACGGTGACCACCGCATAACGACGCGCGGCCAGCCGCCGCTCGACGTCGCCAAGGTCGAACGTGTGCCCCCACGGCGCCTCGAGCACGTCGACGTCGCGCGCGCAGGCCTTTGCGATCTTCGCGAATCGACTCGAGAAGGCGCCGTTGACGAGCGCGAGGAGCGGTCCGGCCGGCGCGTTCCGCACTGCCCCTTCCATCAGACCGCTCGCCGACGACGTGCTGATGTACACCGGCCGCGCGGTGAGAAACACGTCGCGCAGACCGGCCTCGAGTCGCGCAAAAAGCTCCTCGAACTCGCGGCCGCGATGCGCGATCATCGGTCGCGTCATCGCCGAGAGAATCTCCGGGCGTACTTCGGTGGGCCCGGGGAGGAAGAAAGTGCCGAAAGAGATGGGACGAGGGGCTAGGGGTTAGAGCAGTAGGGCTAGGGCTTTAGAGATAGGAGTGAAGGTAGTGCGCTAGCCCCTAACCCCTAACCCCTCCCACGACGACGCTCGCCAGCTGCGCAAAGCTCGCGATCTCGAGATCGGCGTGGGCGACCACACTCATGCGTCTCGCGGAGCCGACGTAGGCAGCGAAGGTGTCGGCAACGCTCCGAAGTGGGACGTCCGTGGCACCATCACCAACGGCAAGTATCGGCCGGATGAGTCTCCGGTCGGCGATGAGTCGCTCCACGACCTCAGGCTTGCCGCGTTGGGTCGCGAGCGGGGAACTCCGGTCGAAGCTCTCGTAGTTGCCCTTGGCGTCGAACACGATGGACACGGCGAACACATCTTGATCGGCGAATCCGAGGGCACGCGCTAGTGGCGCGATCGCCTGGCGTACGCCACCGCTGATGAGAACGAGCCGCGCGCCGGCACTCCGCATCGTGCCGATCGCCTCGGCGGCACCAGGCGCGAGCGATTCGCGATATTCGTCGGCGAGCGCGGCGACGTCGTCCGCGCTCGGTCGCACGATCGCGAGGCGATCGCCATACACCGACTCCAACTCGACCTCGCCGCGCATCGCGCGGTCGGTGAGCGCGGCGATGCGCGCGCCGACATCACCGCCTCGGCGATGCGCGAGAAAGTCGATGCCCTCGATTCCGCAGAGGGTCGAGTCGACGTCGATGACGACGGATGAGTAGAGAAGAGTCACGCCTAACGAGGCTCGAACAGATTGCCCGGCGCCAGCGTGCCGCGCGGGTCCAGCTCACTCTTGATGGCGCGCATCAGACTCAGTTGCAGCGGCGTCAACTGCAACGGCAGCCAACGCCTCTTCAACTTGCCGATCCCGTGCTCGGCGGCGACAGTCCCGCCGCGTGCTACGACGAAACGCAGCGTCGACTCCACGACCCGCTCGATTCGCGACAATTCGGCGGCGTCGCGAGCGAGGAAGTTCTGGTGCGGATGCCCGTTCCCTGCGTGACCGTAGATCACCGGTTGCTCCAGCCCCGCGTCGCCCGCAAGGCGACGCGCTTCGGCAATCGCGGCCTCGAGCTGCCGGTACGGAACAGCCCAATCCGTAGAGACTTTGCGGCCGCCCTCCGACTTGTATCGCGCGCCGCGCTCGTTCATCGTCGCGGGCACGGCGTGTCGCGCCCGGCGTGCATCTCGTAAGGCAGACTCGCCCTCGTACACGATCACATCGTCCTCGCTCGCCCCGAACTGCTCGGCGAGGGCGAGCCAGCGATCCAGCGGCACATCGCTCCCGGCCGCCGCGGCCTGCTCGACATACACCAACGCGTCCGCGCCCTCGCCCCACCGTTCATTGCCTTCCGCGCTTCGCGCGACGGCGAGCGCCGACACGTCGAAGAATTCGAGGCAGCGCGCCGACACGTCGGTCGACGAGCGTGCCGCGACCACGAAATGGAGCGCGTCTGCCTCACGACTGAAGGGCACGGCGAGTCCAGTCACCGTCGAGGGAAGTGGGAGCAGCGACAGCTCGGCATCGAGAATGACGCCGAGCGTCCCTTCGCTGCCGATGAACCAGTCGACGGGCTCGTGAACCGGAGCATAGCCGACGGTGTTCTTCTCGAGTCGCGTGCGTCGCAGCTCGTGAACGGTTGCGTCGGCGAGCGCGACGCGCAGCGCGGCGATGTGTGGCCGCGTCGCGCCGTAGAGCAGACTTCGCGCGCCCGAGGCGTTGCACGCGATCGCGCCGCCGATGGTGACGTCGTCCTCGCTTGTCGGATCGGGGGCGAATAGCAACCCTTCGGCGGCGAGACGCCGTTTGAGTCCGCCGAGGTTGACCCCGGCCTGGACGCGAATCGTTAGGTGCTCTCGATCCACCTCGCCGATCTCGTCGAGCCCGCGGAGTGACAGCAGCGCGCCCTGGTCGGTGATCGACGCGCCGGTGGTACTCGTTTGTCCGCCAGCCGGCGTGACCGGGCGGCCTTCCTGTCGCGCGGCGCGAAGGACATCGAGGACCTCCTGCTCGCTCGTCGGCCGCGCGATGGTCTCCGGTACCATCTCGAGCCCGGATGCATCTCGCGCGAAGGACTGCCTAACGCCGACATCGGTGGAGAGCATCCCCTGACCCCTATGCCCTATGGCCCGAGCCCCTCGAACCGCACAACCGTCGCCGTGATGACGTCCGACAGCTCGAGCAGTTTGTGGCGAATGTCCCCGCCGACGGTGCCGTCGACGGAAATCGCGGCGAGCGCTTCGCCCCCCTGCGCGAGGCGCGCCTGATGATACTCCGCGATGTTGACTCCTGCGTCGCCGAGCAGCGTGCCGACCCGGCCGATGACGCCGGGCACGTCATTGTTCGTGAGCACGATGAGGGTTTGTCGCGGCTGGACGTCGACGTGGAAGCTGCCGATCCGCGTTAGGCGTGGCGGGCCGTCCGGTTGGGCGCTGCCGGCCACGGCGAGCTCCTGCATGCCGCCGGAGAGCGCGACGTCGATGGCGTAGGGATGGGCAGCTACTGCCTCGGCAACGGAGAGCTCCAGTCCACGCCCCTCGGCGAGGGTACGCGCGTTGATCAGATTCAGGCGATCGGTCTCGACAACCCCCTCGAGTACGCCGACCGCCGCCGCCGAGAGAAGGAGGTCGCCGGCATCGACGAGCGCGCTCCCGCAGCGCACCGAGAGGCGCCGCACCGCGCGCAGCCCCTGATCGGCGAGAATCGCGCGCGTGACCATCGCCGCGCGCCGCGCGACGAGCATCGCTGGTTGAACTTCCCGCCAACGACCGTCGCCTAACGACACTGACGCGACGTTGATCGACCGGGAGAGCTCGCCGTGGAGAAGCGCGTCCCGAACCGCCCGGCAGACGTCGACGGCGACGTTCCGCTGCGCCTCGGCGGTCGACGCGCCGATGTGAGGAGTGAGAACCACGTTAGGCGCTCGGCGGATCGGATGATCCGCGGCGAGCGGCTCGCCCTGATACACGTCGAGCGCCGCACCCTGCGCGTGTCCGCTCTCGAGCGCCGCGAGGAGCGCTTGATCGTCGACGATACCGCCGCGCGCCAGGTTCGCAACGATGCCTCCGGCTCGCATGAGCGATAGCTCGCGACGACCGATGAGTCCCTTGGTCTCATCGTTGAGCGGCGTGTGCACCGTGACGATGTCGGCCTCTTCGAGCAGCGCGTCGAGCGTCGTTGCGCGACGCACGCGGAGCGCTCGAAATCGATCGTCGGCGATGTACGGATCGAAGCCGACGACTTCCATGCCGAACGCCTGTGCGCGCGTCGCGATCTCGCTGCCGATGCGTCCGACGCCGACGATCCCGAGCGTACGCCCCTTCAGCTCATTGCCGAGCAGTTGCGAGCGATCCCACTTGCCCTCTCGCATCGATTGCGTCGCGTGCGGAAGATGACGCAAGAGTCCGATCATCACTCCGAAGAAAAGCTCGGCGACCGCGACGGTGTTGCCCGCTGGCGCATTGATCACGGCGATGCCGAGCGCGGTCGCCGCATCGAGCGCGATGTTGTCGACGCCAACGCCGGCCCGCCCCACCACTCTCAACTTCTTGGCGGCGCGGAGCACCTCTTCGGAGATGCGCGTCGCGCTTCGCCCCACGATTGCATCGTAGTTCCCGATCCGCGCGAGCAAATCTTGCTTGGGAAGCGTGGGGACCTCGTCGACGCGAAGCTCCGGCTGCGCGGCGAGCAATTGCACACCTTCGGGATCTATTTCGTCGGTGACGAGAATGCGGAGGGACAAGGGAGGCTGAGGGGCTAGGGAATAGGGGCTAGGGGCCGCGGGAGTGTCATGAGTTCATGGAATGCCTCAGCCGCTGTCCACAACCTGATGCTTACTGGTCGCAGGATCAATTCCGAATCGAATGTTCGAAGGCCGGGGCCGACACCTTGTTGGTCATCGGCCGTAAGTGTGGCTGTGCCGTCGAAACGTGACCCTGGCCGCCGTTGGCTCGTGTTGCATCGGCCGAGCACAAATGGCTGCCCCGCACGTCGTGAGATACTCAGATGTCTTCCGTAACTCAACGTTCCCACTCTACGATCTCGCGATCCGGCTTCGGACGCTTGCTCGTGACTCACATTCATCAAACTGAAAGCGCGCGCCTTGCAAGAGTGACCAGAGCGGTTCTCGCGCTGCTGCTCTGCTCCGTCTTCGCGTTTCTGCTTCCGACCACGGCAAGTCCGCGCTCCGCGTCCGTACGGCAACCGCGGCCTGCGCTCGTTCCGATGTCGCTCGACAACATGGCGCGTGAGATCGTCTACCTCGTGAATCTCGAGCGTGCACAGCACGCGCTCCCGCCGCTCAAGGTGAACACGCGATTGGTCACGGACGCAAAGCTGCAGGCCGCGCAGATCGCCGAGACGGGTGTGCTCGACCACGTGATCCTGAGCGGTCCATACCCAACGTTGAGTGAGCGCGCGCTGGCCGCGGGCTACGCGTGGAACTCGTTGGGTGAGAATCTCGCGCTCGGCTTCACCGACGCGCCGAGTGCCGTCGCGGCGTGGATGCAATCGCCGGGACACCGAGCGAACATTCTCGCCGGCGGTTATAGTGAGACGGGCGTCGTGCTCGAGCCTGACATGCGCGGACGGTTGATTTTCGTTCAGACGTTCGGCTCGCCGCAATAAGCTCCTTACTCCGTACTGCCGTACTGAGGGCTTTCGGTCGAGTTCTCTCCGCGCGAGGTACTGCGTACTATCTGCCGTCGCGTGTGCGATGGATCTCGACCGCTAGCTCTCAGTACCGCAGTACGCAGTATGAAGTACGGAGTACCTCGAGAACGGCGCTCCCACTACACCCCTCATTGCACCTCATGCGCATTTTTCTCGTTGTGGCGCTTCTCATGTCCGCCGCGAACCTTCACGCGCAGGGCGAGCGGTTGTTCTACTACGTCGATCGAGAAGAGGCATACCGTAGCCTCGTCGCGCACATCGACCAGATCACCGTCCTGGGTCCGCAGAGCTACACCGTCGACTCGCTAGGCACCTTTTTCGGCGCTGTCGATGCGCGCGTGCTCCGGCTCGCGAAGGAGCATCACGTGAAGATGATGCCCCTATTCGTGAACGAAGGCTTCAATCAGCCGGCTCTGCGCCGACTATTGAGCGACGACGCGGCGCAGCGGCGCAGCGTGGACGCGATGGTCGCGGCCTGCCGTCGCAACGGCTATTGGGGAATCCAGTTCGACGTCGAGAATCTCAACGAGCTCGATCGCGATCGTTTCACAAAGTGGTACACGGAAGCCGCGGCCGCTCTCCACGCGGCGGGATTCGCGATCTCGATCGCCGTCGTCCATCGCACCGACGAAGCGGCGGGGCCCACGGCGTACCATCGCTTCCTGCAGGAGAGCTGGCGCGGCGGCTATGATCTCGCTGCGATCGGCCGCGTGAGCGACTTCGTATCAATAATGTCGTACGATCAGCACACGCGACGCACGCCGCCGGGACCAGTCGCGGGACTCACGTGGGTCCGCGAGAACGTCGATTATTTCCTCCGCTACGTGCCGGCGGAGAAGCTGTCGCTCGGCATTCCGCTGTACGGCGATCACTGGTTCGCTCGCGCGGATCCGTCGATTCCCGACCAGGTGCGCCCTTCGAGCGAAACGGTGAGCTGGCGCTGGGGGTCGCATCTCGCCGAGCGAGCCAATGCTCCCATGCGGTGGGAAGAGACGGATCAGGTTCCGTTCGCCTACTACCCTAACGGCGGTACGTACGAGTGGCTCTTCCTCGAAAACGCGCGAAGCTTCCAAGCCAAGTTGGCTCTGTTGCAGGAGAAGAAGCTGCGCGGATTCTCGGCCTGGGTGCTCGGCCCCGAAGACGAGGAGATCTGGACAGCGCTGCCAAAGCTGGCTGCGAGCAGATAGTCTGACTGTCAGCGAGCCTATTTGCGCTCGACGAATCCGCCGGCTTGCACCATATCGCACATAACGCGAAATGATTTGTGCGGTCCGCAGGAGATGCCGACCGTTTTCACGTCGGGATCGAGGATGTTCTTGCGGTGGCCGCGATCGGTGATGCCGTCGTCGATGAGGAGGGCGGCAACGACGTCGTGCGCCGTCGCGGGACCGAAGGTCATGTTCTCCGAGATCTTGGC
>DATEHJ010000202.1:0-21621 GCA_035279645.1 Gemmatimonadaceae bacterium | reverse complement strand
ATGACAGCGCCCGCTGTCTTGCCCTGACAGAGCGGTGCACCGCCGGCGCCGACGTCGGCAGCGCTGCATGTTCCATAGAGTGCATTCGGAGTGAAGTTCGCATCGATCTGGTTCCATTCCGTCGTCAGGTTCTGACGGAATTCGTGGGAGCCGAGTCGTCCCTTCTTCGTGATGACCTGGATAACGCCCGCCGAAGCATCGGCGCCGTACAGTGTCGATGCAGCGGGCCCCTTCACGATCTCGATGCTCTCGATGTCGTCGGGATTGAGATCATTGAGCGCGGTGACCGATTGGCCGCCGAGAATCTCGAGGCCGTGATACGAACCGACGTCGTTGCGCGATCCGCTGTAGGCGCGCACGCCGTCGATGAACAGCAGGGGAGCGTTTGAAAGGGAGATCGACGTCGCGCCGCGGATGTTGATGCGTGGCGCCGTGCCCGACGTGCCAGAGGCGGTCGTCACGTTCACGCCGGCGACTCGGCCCTCGAGCACTTGCGAGAGCGTCGAGACGGGCGCCTCGGTGGTGATTCGGCTCGCGTCGACCGTCGCGACGACCGCGCCCTGCGCGGCGCGCGTCTGATTGCCGGCGGTTCCAGTGACGACGACTTCCTGCAGATTCACCGCTGAGGTCTGAAGGGCGAAGTCGAGCGTGAGTGTCTGGCCATCACTCGCGGTGACGGTCCGGGTTACCGCACCGTAGCCGATGCGCCGCGCGGCAAGCACGCGCGCGCCGTTCGGAACCCGCGTGACACGATACGTGCCGTCCGGACCGGTGACGGCGCCGAGCTGTGTTCCCTGAACGGCGATGGTCACCGCGTCGAGGGGGGCACCGGATTGTGCGTCGGTCACCTTGCCGGCGACGATACCACTGCCTGCCTGCTGCGCGCTAAGCTTTGGCGCGAGGACACCGGTCCCCGCGAGCAGCATGGCCGCGAACCATGCGCGACGTCTCATCGTGATCTCCTCGTGGTAGGAAGCGGCGTGGCCGCCCATTGGTACGGACAAATTAGAGATGGTGATCGGGACCCGTAAGAGGCAGTTGCGAGTGGAACGCGCTCCGTCGCTTCGATAACCCAGTGCCAGCGCGCGCGGTGGTGCCGGGCGTGGGGGGATGCCGGCGCGACAACATAGCATTTGTACGGACGAATGTACACATTGCATCGCGCCTCACCAACAACCAGGAGCCGTGCGTGTCGAAGCCAGGTCGTTCCTCTACCCCGCACCTACTCGGAATCGTGCTCGTCTGCGCGCTGTCGCCCGCCATGGCGGCGCGCGCGCAGTCCGTGGGCGCCCCGACGCCTGATTCGCTCGCGCGGGTCGTTCTATCACGCTTCGCGACCGGTTCACCCGCGGCGTTCGACAGCAGCTACGGCGATCCGCTGGGCCGCCGCGTCATGCACGCGGCTGTCGAACGATCGAGCCGGCGTGACGGCGGACCGGCGCGCGTTGCGTGGTCATCCCGCGATCGCGCGGTGCTCCTGTTTACGCCCACCGTTCGCACCGGCAAGGCAACAGGCCTTTCCGCCGGCGGTGACGAGACCAATCAGGTGCGGCGACTCGCCGGCTACTACGAGGCGACGCGCCGCGACGGAACATGGTATCTCGGGCGCCAGATTCCCCTCGACAGCGCGAATCGCATTCACGCGCAAGCAATTCACGTTGCGCTCGATCCGGGACACGAAAGCCTCATCGTCGATACGCTCGACGTGACCGTTGGCAGTGCATTCGGATTTGCGGTCCGGCTGAACAATCAGGCAAGCATGCAGTCGGTGCGCATCGACGGGCGTGACGCCGAGTATCAGCTCGCCGGCGGCGTGCTCTGGATCGCGACCCCGCCCCGAGCGCACATCAGGCTCGCGCTGCGATATGTGATCGCTGATGACAAGCCGGCCCCCACGGATACGAGCGTGACGACGGCGACGGCAACGACGCCCGCTTTCGGCGCGCTCGAAAACACGGACGCATGGCTGCCATTCTTCGGTTACGACAGTGGTAACGATTTCGCCGCGCTCACGGTGACGGTGACGATTCCCGCGGCGTACGAGTTGACGACGAGCGTCCCGCAGACGGAGCGTGTCGCAAATGGAATTCGAACGATTCGCGGCGAGAGCGTGCATCCACAGTTCATTCTGAGCTTGATGTACGACAAGGATTGGAAGCGGACGACGACGCGCATCGGCGATTTCACCTTCGAGACATTCATCACGCCACACTTCCGATTCTCGCACGACACGCTGGCGACGATGGTGGCCCGTGAGTATCGGCTGCTGGCGCCGCGTTTCGGCGAGCCACAGTGGCCGTCTCGCTATCTCGCTATCGTCGAAAACCGCGTGCTGCACGGCTCCGGATTCACCGTGCGAATGAACAACGCGGTCGTCGCCGGCGACAATGTGAGAATATTGGACGAGCCCCTACTCGGGCCGTCGGCCGCCTTCGCCCACGAGCTCGCGCATGGTTGGACTATGGATGCGAGCGGGCCGGCTGCCAACTTCCTGCAGGAAGGATGGGCGACGTACTGCGAGTCGCTCGTGCTCGGCGACCTTTATGGCGCGGCAGCTGGGCGCGCGGTGTGGGACCGGCTGTACGTAGCGTACATGGGCGGTCAGGATCGCGCGGGCTTTCAGGGTGGTTTCGAGGGACGACAGAGCCTGCTCGGCGATCCCGACAATGGACGGGTTCACTACTACAAGGGCTCCTGGATCTTTCATCAGCTCGAATACGCGCTCGGGGACAGTGTGTTCGATCGGGGGATGAGCGACTTCGTTCGGCATGCGGGCTATGGATCGAACGGTTATCAAGAGCTGATCGCCGACATGAACAAGGCTTCCGGCCGTGACGTGAGCTCCCTCGTTATGCCATGGCTGAGTGAGAAGTACATTCCCGACGTCGATGCACGTGTCGACGGTGAGAGAGTGATCGTCACTCAATCGCAACCGACGCCGCCCTTCGACTTGCCACTCGATGTGGAGCTCACAACGAGCAGCGGCGTCGTGAGGCGGCCGGTTCACCTGACCTCACGTGCCGATACGATCGACGTGACTAGTCTCGGTGGGGTGACGGAGGCACGCGTCGATCCGGATCATCACTTTCTCATTCGTCGTCACTGGGGCGACACGGCGCGCTTCGCTCTCCAGGCGCCCAGTGCGCATTCCGTCGAGCTGACGGGGAATTTCCTTGCGAAGCCTGTCCCAGCGACGCGCGTCGGAGACGTCTGGGTGGTGGAGCTGCCGCTGGCCGAGGGCCGCTACGTGTGGCTTTGGCGCGTCGACGGCGCGGCGCCGTCGGACGATGTCGTCCTCGCCGACGCGCGGCGTCCGACCGATCCAACGGCGCGGGCGGGCGTTGTCATCGTGCAGCCCGTTAGGCATCTCACTCTTCCTTCGCGCACCGATACGTCGTCGGGCAACTGAGCCTTCCCTAATTCCCTTCCGGCCATGGCCAACCTCTCCTCATCGACCACGCGGCGCTTCGCATCACGCGCGTATCTCGTCGGCTGCACGCTGTTCGGCGTCGCCGGCATCGCTGCCTTCACGCGATCCGTCCAGAAGCCGCGCTTCGACGAGATCGACGTCGAGCGCATCAACATCATCGCACCTAACGGCTCGCCGCGGCTCGTGATTTCGAACGCGGAGCGCGCGCCGGACGTCATCATCAGTGGCAAGACGTACCATCGCAGCAGCAGCAATGAAGCGGGGATGATCTTCTACAACGAGGAAGGAAGCGAAAATGGCGGGATGGGGTTCAGCGGGCACGCGCGCAATGGCCACGTCTCGGCGAACGCGGGTTTCATGTTCGATCAATACGGCCAGGACCAGACGGTCGGTCTCACCTACGACGAGCAGGACGGCCGGCGCTCGGCCGGACTTCGCGTGTGGGATCGTCCGAACCAATCGGTGACGCTATTGGCGGATATGGTCGAGCCGATCAAGCTGATGGCGGATGGACCGGAGAAAACGCGGCGCATGACGGCCGTTCGCGACAGTGCGACGAAGCTCGGCCTCGGCGGCGCTCAACGCGTCTTCGTCGGAAAGCAGAGTGACAAGACGGCGACCGTCGTGCTCTCGGACGCGCGGTCTCGGCCGCGCCTACGCCTCGTTGTCGACTCCGCCGGCGCGGCGCGAATCGAATTCCTCGACGATGCGGGCAAAGTGCTTCGAACCCTCTCCGCGAGCGATCGCTAAACAGGAGGCGACATGGACGACCAGCTGCAGCGCGAGATCCGCCGACTGCGCCGCACGAACGCGGTTGCCGTCGGCCTCCTGGTGATTGTCAGCGTCAGTGCTTTCGTGCAGGCGCGTCCAGGCACGCGCACGAAGTTCGACGAGATCGACGTCGAGAGAATCAATGTGCGCGAGGCGGACGGGCGGCTTCGGCTCACGATCTCGAATCACGCCCGACTGCCCGAGGTTGTCGTTGGCGGCAAGTCGTATCCGCTTCGCGGCGGCACGGGCGTGAAGTCGGCCGGTCTGATTTTCTTCAATGACGAGGGCAACGAAGACGGCGGGTTGGTGTGGGCAGGAAGCCGCAACAGCAAGGGTTATCAAGCGTCGGCCAACCTCACCTTCGACCAGTTCGATCAGGACGAGACGATCTCGCTCGGATATGGCGATGAGAACCGCCATCGTCAGGCAGGGCTGGACGTACTGGATCGTCCCGAAGAGCCGATTCAGATCTTCGCCGAAAGCGCAATGGCCATCAGGGCGATGCCCGACGGTCCGGCGAAGCAGGAGCGCGCGCGCCGGTTGCAGGAAGCGGCGATCGCGCGCGGCGCCATGCCCGCGCAACGGCTCTTCGTCGGCAAGCGCCCCGACAAGTCGTCGACGGTGATGCTCGCCGACCGCATGGGTCGGGCGCGGCTCCGCCTCACCGTTGATTCGTTAGGCGTGGCGCGCATCGAGTTCCTCGACGACAGCGGTCACGTTACGCGCAGCCTCACCGGGAGCGACACGCGTTAGCCGAGCATTCCCACCGCACTTACCCACCTGGAGGATTCATGGACACGCAGATCCGGCGCGACGTTCGCTGGTTGAAGCTTTATGCACTGTGCTCGACCGCGGCGTTCGTCGTGCTCGCACTCGCGGCGTTCCGGCGGCCGGCAACGGCCCCGAAGACAAAGTTCGAGGAGATCGACGTGGAGCGGATCAACGTCGTGGAGAAGGATGGCAAGCTCCGTTTAGTGATCTCGAATCGTGATCGTTCGCCAGGGCCGATCGCGTACGGCAAGCCCTTCGGTTATCCCGGCGGGTCGCGCCCAGGGATGATCTTTTTCAACGACGAGGGCTCTGAGAACGGTGGCTTGACGTTCACCGGCAAGCAGGGGGCCGACGGCAAATACAGTTCGAGCGTTCACATGTCGTTCGATCAGTTCAACGAGGATCAAGTAATCGTACTGCAGTACGTGGACGAGAATGGCGTGCAACGGAAGGGGCTGCAGATCCTCGATCGCGCCAACGTTCCGATTCTGGACCTCGTGAAGCAGCAGGAGGCGCTGCAGGCCATGCCGGCCGGGCCGGCCAAAGACTCGGCGACGAAGAAGTTCATGGAGCCGCGCCCGGGTGAACCGCTCGCCGCACAGCGCCTCTTTGTCGGGCGCGACCCAAGCAAATCAGCGCTCGTGCTCCTGTCCGACAAGATGGGACATCCTCGAATGCGGCTCTCGGTCGACTCGTTAGGTAAGGCGAGCCTGGATTTTATCGATGCCAGTGGGAAGGTGACGCGGAGCATCGGGGACCAGCCGTAACGCGGGTCGCGGGATGGGGGATGCGGGACGCGCCGCATCCCCCATCCCGCTCAGTAGTTCCAGTCCGTCGCCTCGCCGGGCGGCGTGTTGGATTTCACGAACGCCCCCGCGGTCCGCGCAAATCCGGCCCAGGTCCAGTTGTGCCAGGAGTGCCCCTTCATCGGGCGGCCGAAGGTGAACTCGGCCTCGTAGTGCGGATTCGTCGACGACTTGAGCATTTCCTGAAAGTCGTACACCGCGAGGTTGAGATAGAAATCATCCATGTCGCCGGCAAAGAAGTGGAGCTTGCCGACGAGCTTGGGCCCCAGCGTGGACCAGTTACGTTGTGCGTACTCGCGAAGATCGAATCCATTGTCGCGCATGTACGCCGCGACCTCGTGATCGATCTTTCCCGTGAGCTTGTCCCAGAGCGGGCGTGGATAGCCATCGGCGCCAACGGGACCGTAGACGGCTTCCCAGGCCTCGAGTTGGTATGACGACCGTCCATGGCTGCCGAGCACCGCCTCGAAGCGACTGAGCTGGCGCATCGTCCATAGCACCTGACCCTGCGTCGTTCGCCTGAAGGGACGCTCGGCGGACATGAACTGGCCGAACGGAATCGAGAAGGCGTTCGAGTCGGCGTAGATATTGGTTTGCTGATAGTGCCGGAAGTCGATCGGATCCGGCTGGAGGACGTAGGCGCCGCCGAAGAAGTCTGGGTGCTGAAGCATCATCGCCAGTGTTTGCCACCCGCTCGTCGACGCGCCCTCGAGCACGCGCGCGTAGGGTTTCCGAATGATGCGGAATTGCTGCTCGAGCGCGGGCATGATCTCGTCGACGATCGCGTCGCCGTAGGGGCCGTTGTTCGCCGAGTTTACGGAATATGAATCGGGGAAGTACGGCGTCTGCTGCTCGAGGCTGATCGCGATGAGCCGGGGCATCGAGTCGGTGATCCACTCCTTGTAGAAGTCGTACCCGCTCTCGGTGCCGGTGATCGGGCTGATCGTGCCGCTGTTTCGCGACGCTGTCGTCGAGAACTGGAAGGGCGTGCCGTGCCCCAGCGTGTACACGCTCGGGTAGAGGGTATTGGGATGGTCGGCGTAGCCCTTCGGGAGAAGCACCGTCGCGTGGACGTAGATCGGGCGCCCCCAGAATTTCGTCAGCTTCTGGCTCTGGATGCTCACATGCTTCACCCACTCCGTGTCTTCCTCGCGCGGCTGCGCGGGCATCACGTGCGCCAGCGAGAGCTTGATCGTGCCGCCACTGCCGACGTGAACGCGCTGGACGTCGCTGTACAGATTCCCCGCGGCGATCTGGAAGGTCTCGATGTGTCCGTCATTCAGGCGCACCCAAATCGTGTGCCCATCGGCGCGATGTGCCTGCGTGTAGACGTCGAGCACTGCCTGCGCGTAGTAGTCGCCCGCTGGGACGTCGGCGAGCGCCGTCGGGTATCCGACCGCGCTATTGTCGACGACGGCCGTCTGCGCCGGGCGTAGCTGATCGAGATCCACGCCGAAGATCGCGGGCCCCTGGGGCGAAACGAGCATCCGCGGCTCCGCCTGAGCGGTTTTCGAGAGAATCACGATAAGGCGTCCCGTCACCGGTGCAGCATGTGCGGCGGCGGTGAAGCTCACTTCGAAGCGCGAGGGCGCCGCGGGTCGTGTCGCGGGACGGTGTACGGCGGGCGTTGCGGCGTCCAGCGGGACGACGTGGGCGAACGTGAGGCCGAGGACGAGCGGTGCGACGAGGATTATACGATTCCGCATGCGAATCTCGCGTCAGAGGGTGCCGGGAGACGGCGAGCACGGTTTGCCCTGCTCAATTGTCCGTACTAAATAACAGACTCCCCTGATCGCCACTAGTACGCCGTACTCTCTTCGGACGCCACCTATGCGCGCCCTTCGCCATCTGACGTACCGCGCGACCGTGTGCGTCGCGCTCGCTGTAGCGCCCTGGCACCACGCCGCCGCCCAACAATATCCGCTGTTGGATTCCGCGCACACGAATCTGATCGCCGCCGAGATCTCGGGTGATGCGGCATTCGATCACATTCGCGCCCTCTCGCCATACCATCGGCCGCAAGGCTCCGACACGCTGTACCTGGCGGCGCAATACGTCGAACGGATGGCGCGAGCATTCGGCCTCGACAGCGTCTCGCTCATCATCCAGCCGTCGAAACGCCTAACGTGGAACCCGGGCACGGCCGACCTTTGGCTCGTGGGACCGGACACCGCCCCGCTCGAGCGAATCGCGAGCTCGATCCAGACGCGCCTTCATCTCGCCGATCGCAGTCGCCCTGCCGACGTGACCGCGGCGCTCGTCGACGTCGGCGGCGGCAGCGCGGCGGAGCTCGACGCCGCGCGCGTGAGCGGAAAGATCATCGTCGCACACGGTGGACCGGGCGACCTCGCTCGCTTCATGGTCGACGGCGTGCAGCGCCGTGGTGCGGCGGGTGTCATCTGGTATCCAGATCCTTACACACCGTCGAGAGGCTTCTTCAGCTTTTCCGATCAGCCGACGATGGTGCCGTGGCTCACGATCCCGACACAGGCGGTCGACGGGAAGCTTCCGACTTTTGCCTTCGTGCTGTCGCTCCGTGAAGGGATCGCACTGCACAACCGCATCACCGCCTCACGAGGGCCAGTGCTCGCGCACGCCGTCGTCCGCTCCGAGCTCGGGTCCATGGTCCACCCGGAGCCCTGGATGCCGATGGTGCAAGCCGTGATTCGCGGGACTGATCCGGGCGTCGCGCAGGACATCGTGCTTACCGCGCATCTGCAGGAGGGTCAGCAATCGGTAAACGACGACGCGAGCGGATGCGCGAGCTTGCTCGAGATTGGCCGCGCGCTCACGCGTCTCATCGCCGAGGGCCATCTGCCACGTCCCAAGCGGACGATCCGATTCTGGTGGACGACGGAGAACAACAGCGAACCGCGCTACTTCGCCGACCATCCGGAGATTCTCAAGCGCCTTTGGGTCGACATCAATCAGGACATGGTGGGCGCCGATCAGTCGATCGACGTGATGCGGACGCAGAACATCTTTCGTGTGCCGGCGTCCCGTTTTCACTTCCTGAATGACGTCGCCGAGGCGGTGATCGAGTACATGGTGGCGGGTAACACGGCGAACATTACGCAGTATCGCAACGGCTATGGGCTCTACACGCGGCCACACCTCGCGCATAACGGCAGCCAGCAGCGCTACAACGCGCAGGTCGTCTGGTTCGAGGGCGACTCGGACCACGACTCATTTCTCGACGCCGGCGTAGCCGCGATCGGCTTCGGCAACGAGCCCGATCGATTCATCCACTCCAACCTCGACGACTTGTGGGGTATCGACCGGACGCAGCTCGGGCGCAACGCGGCGAGCGCCGCATTGATCGCCTACACGATGGCGAGCGCCGGCTCACGATCACTCGATGCATTGACAGGCGAAGTTGTGGGCCGCGGCGGCGCGCGGCTTGCGCGCAACTTCGGGCTGGGGCTGCAGCTCATCGCCGCGTCGTCGGACAAGCTCGCGGGATACTATGCGGCCGCTGATCAGCTGCGCTTTGCGGCGGCGCGCGAGCGCCGAGCACTGAGATCGTTAGGCGGTGTCGCTCCGGATGCGTCGTCTCGCCTTGCCCCACTCATCGCCGCACTCGATCGGCGGGAGGCCGACGACCTTCGCGAACTCGGCGCGGCGTATACGCGGTCCGCGTCGCCCAGTGCCCGCGGTGCGGTACCTCCACGTGCGTTGAGCGCACCGGAGCGCGAGCTCGCGTCCATCCGGCCAGTCGTCGTCGGCACGCCAGCCGACTTCTACGCGCACCGTGAGGCGATCTCCGATGGCGGCGCGCTCAACGGCTACGTGGCGCAGGAAATCCTGAACGCCGTCGACGGCACGCGCACAGGCCTCGATCTCTATCAGCATGCCGCTTCGATGATTCGTGAAGCGGGAGCACAGTATTACGGCGACGCCGATCCCGGAGCGGTACTCGCCTTGCTGCGATCGGCGCAGCAATCCGGCCTCTACCGGCTCGACCGGGTGGCGCGATGAGCATTCGTAGATGGCCATTACTGTTCAGAGCAGTCCTGTACTCCCTCCCTTTCTTCGCCTCGGCGAGGGCGCAGCAGGCGTCCAGCTGGCCCGAGTCGGCGTGGCGGGCGATTGGACCGGCGAAGTTCGGCGGCCGTATAGACGACATCGAAGCCGTCGCGAGCGATCCACGGATCATTTACGTTGGCACGGCGTCGGGCGGGGTGTTCAAGAGTGTGAACAACGGGACCACCTGGGACCCCGTGTTCGACGGGAACACGGCGCTCAGTATCGGCGACATCGCGATCGCGCCGAGCGACCCCAACGTCGTGTGGGTCGGCACCGGGGAGGCGAACAATCGGCAGAGCTCGACTTGGGGTGACGGCGTCTATCGCTCGACGGATGCCGGCGCGACGTGGCAGTTCATGGGATTGCGCGAAACACAGAGCATTGGACGGATCGTGATCGACCCGCACGATCCGAACATCGTTTTCGTCGCCGCGGTCGGACATCTCTTCGGGCCTAACGATGAGCGTGGCCTCTATCGCACGAAGGACGCCGGCAAGCATTGGCAGCGCGTCCTCGGCGTCGACGCCAATACTGGAGTGACCGATGTCGTCGTCACGCCGGACGGCCGCACTCTTCTCGCCGCGACGTATCTCCGTCGTCGGCGCGCGTGGGGCTTTGTCGGCGGGGGGCCGACGAGTGGTCTCTGGCGATCGGTGGACGGCGGCGACCATTGGCAGCGAATAACGAGTGGCCTGCCCACCGGCGACATCGGCCGCATCGGCCTCGACGTCGCGCGCAGCAACCCGAACATCGTGTACGCGCTGATCGAAGCGAAGGAGGGCGGCGTCTTTCGCTCCACCGATCGCGGGGCGACCTGGGGCAGACAGAGCCCGCTGCAGGAGCGGCCGAGCTACTTCAGTCAGATACGGGTCGATCCGAAGGATCCCGAGCGCGTGTGGTGGCTCGCGACGAGTCTGTACCACTCGATCGACGGCGGAAAGACCTTCCGGAACGATTCAATTGCGATGGGCGTGCATCCCGACCACCACGCCATGTGGATCGATCCGGCCGATTCGCGGCACATCATGCTCGGCAACGATGGCGGCGTCTATTTCACCTACGACGAAGGTCGCCATTGGGACTACGTCGACAATCTGTCGATCGGCCAGTTCTACGACGTCGCCGTCGACACGCGCGAGCCGTACTGGATTTACGGCGGCACACAGGATAACGGCACCTTCGCCTTTCCGAGCGGGACGTACTCGCGTGGCGCCCTCACCGACGCTCAAGTGATGCACATCGGCTACGGCGACGGCTTCGAGGTCGCGACCGACCCCGCCAATCCGCGCGTCGTGTACACCAACTCGCAGAACGGCCGTGGCTACGTGTTCGACCTCGTGACGCGTGAGGAACGACGCATCACGCCGGTGCCCGCGGATCGGAACGAACGCTACCGCTTCAATTGGAACACGGCGATCCTCGTCTCGCCTAACGATCCACACGTGTACTATTACGGCGCCAACAAGCTTCTCCGCACCTCCGACTACGGTACGACCTGGCAGACGATCAGTCCCGACCTCACTCGGGCGCAGGATTGGCGCAAGCTGTCCCTCGGTGCCGGCGTTCCACTTCGAGATCGATCGACGCTGTCGCGCGACGACGGCACCAGCGAGTTCGGGAACATTACGACGATCAGCGAATCGCCCAAGAACGCAGGCACGCTGTACGTGGGTACCGATGACGGCAACGTCCAGCTCACGACCGATGCCGGCGCGCACTGGACGAACATCACGCCGCGTTTCGGCCTAACGACGCCCCACACTGTGAGCGCGGTGCTCTCCTCTCGATTCGACGCTCGCACGGCCTATGTCGCCTTCGACGGCCACACCGATGACGACATGCAGCCATACCTCTTCAAGACGACCGATGGTGGCGCGACCTGGACGTCGATCGCAGGCGATCTGCCGGCGAACGGCCCGATGAAAACCGTCACGGAAGACCCGCGCAATTCGCGTTTGCTGTTCGCGGGCACGGAGTTTGGCCTTTACTGGAGTCTCGACGGCGGCAGACACTGGATATTCCCTGGCGGTGCGCTGCCACGCGTGACCGTTGACCGTGTCGTCGTCAACGAGCGAACCAACGACCTCGTGCTCGGCACGCATGGGCGGAGCATCATCATCCTCGACGACATCGCTCCGTTCGAAGCCTGGGACCCGTCGTCCAACGCCGACGCGGTGCAACTCTTCCCCCTCCGTGACGCAACGGCGATTTACCAATGGCGCGATCAGCCGCTGTCGGGCGCGAGAACCTTCACCGCGACGAATGGGCCGTTAGGCGCCCTTGTCACGTACTGGCTGCGGAGAGACGGGAATTCGACCGCTGCCGCTCGGATCCGGATCCTCGCTCCGGGTGGCAAAGTCGTTCGTGAGCTCACCGGCCCGGCGACACGCGGCATCCATCGCGTCGAGTGGGATCTCCGGATGCAGTTCGCCTTCGTGCCGCCGCCCTCCGACTCCGGCTTCTACGGTCCACCGCGTCCACCGTTCGTTCAACCCGGCGAATACACCGTGCAGCTGAGCGTCGGCAGCACAACGCTGTCGCGTGTCGTGCATCTGCATGCCGATCCACGCGAGGTGACTTCGCCTGCCGCAATCAGCGCGCGCTGGGCCATGATGATGGAGATCGATTCACTGAGTCGCGCGTTCGCCAAGGAGCGCGAGATGTTCATCGCCGTCGACAGCGAATACACACGCTTCATCAAACAGCTCGGCGGCCCAACGGCGACCGTCGTAACGACCGATAGCGTCGTGAAGAGTGTGACCGCAGCGATCACGTCGCTGCGAGGGAGATTGGGCACCGGCTACTCGGCGCCGATCGGCCAGGCGTTCGATCTGCTCGGTGGACTCGAATCGGCGGCGGCGCCACCGACCGAAGCCGAGCGGCGCACACTGGACGGCGTCATTGCCGACTTGACTGATGCTTTCGCGAAACTGCACTCACTGGTCACGACGGAGATGCCGAAGCTGCGGCGGCTCGTCAGCTCACATACGCCGGGCTGACGCGCCCAGTCGGCGCTCGATCCACAAGCCGTAGCGAGACACCAGCGCGCTGATCGCGAAGTACACCGCCCCGATGAACACGTACGCCTCGGTGTGGAAGCCGAGCCAGTCCGGATCCTGCGCCGCCAGTCGAGCCGTGTTGAGCAGATCGAAAAGCCCGATGATCACGATGAGACTCGTGTCCTGAAAGAAGCCGACGGCGATCGACACGAACGATGGCGCGACGACGCGCAAGGATTCGGGGAGAACGACGAGTCGCGTCGTTTGCCACCAGGTGAGGCCGAGGGCGCGCGCCGCGTCCGCGCGCCGCGCGGGCACCATTTGCAGTCCGGCGCGAACCGCCTCGGCCAGATACGCGCCCGCGAACACGGCAATGCCACCCTGCGCGAGCACCAACTTGTCGATTTCGACGCCGGACGACAGCGCGAGCGGCACAACGAGCACGGCCAGATACAGCACCGCGACGAGGGGAACACCGCGGACAACCTCCACGATCGCACTCGACGTTAGGCGCGGCACGGCGTAGTGGGAACGTCGGCCAAGCGCGAGCAGAACACCGAGTGGAAACCCGAGCGCCAGGCCGATGACGGTGAGCATCGCCGTGACGGGAAACCCGCCCCAATCCTGCGTCGGCACGCGCGACAGCAAGAGACCGCCGCCCATCAGCCAGAGGAATCCGACGAGCGCGACGATCCACGCGAGCATCAACGACCTGCGCCAGCAGTGCGGGACGAGCGACGCGACGACGACGGCAAGGAGTAACGCGGTGGCAAGTGCGGGGCGCCATCGCTCCGCCGCTGGATACAGGCCAAACAGAATGAAGGGCAGCTTGTGTCCGATAAATGCCCAGCACGCGCCAACGCCGGGTCCACGGCAATCGGTGGCGGTACCGCTCCAGCGTGCGTCGATGAGCGACCACCGCGCGAAGGGAATGAGCACCGCTCCCGCACCGAGCAGGGCGACGAGCGTGAGGATGATGTTCGGTGCGCTGGCGAACGCCGCGCGCAGGTTTGCGCGCACGTTACTACCTGGAGAACCGATGAGCGCCGTCGACACGGGCTAACCCCCCGTCGCCAAGAGGCGCGTATTATACCGATTGATCATCGCGGCCGTGGCAAGGCTCAATATCAGATAGACGGCGATCATGATGAGCATCGTTTCAACGCCGTGTCCCGTCTGATTCGCGGTCGTGTTCAGAATGCTCACGACGTCGGGAAACCCGATGGCAATCGCGAGGCTCGAGTTCTTCGTGAGGCTCACGCACATCGTCGCCAGCAACGGCATCATCGCGCGGAGCGCTTGAGGTACGACGACGAAGCGCAGAGCCTGCCCGCGCGAGAGCCCGAGCGCGGTGGCTGCGTCTGACTGTCCGCGCGGTACGCCGAGAATCGCCCCTCGCACAATCTCCGAGACCTGTGCCGCGTGGTGCAGCACGAGCGCGCCGACGAGCGCAGCGAGCTCCGGAGAAAGTGATACGCCGCCGACGAAATTGAACCCGACGAGACGCGGCCGCTCGAAGAGCGGAAGCACGAGTCCACGGTCGGAGAGAAAGACGCCCGGCAGCGGCTCGAATGCATTCTTCGGCCCGGGCATGCTGTGCAGCGTCGCCGCGAGCAGCAGGAGCAGCAGAAGCAGCGGCGTGTTTCGCATCAGCTCAACGCCCGCGCGCACGATCCCGCGCCAGGCAGGATTGTTCGAGAGCCGCAGAATCCCCAGCGCGAAGCCGATCAGGATCGAGAGTACCCAACCAATGACGGACACGCGCGCCGTGTTCGCGAGACCGATCAGGATCGCGCGGCCGAAGCTGTCCTCGGGGCTGAAAGGAATTCCGGAGGTGTCGGCGAGCTCGAAGTTTGCCGGCTGCTGCAGGAAGCCAAAACCGAGCGAAAGTCCGTGCTGCTCGAGATTGGCCTGGGTGTTCCGAGCGAGCCACCAAAGTGCGGCCGCGCCGACACCGAGCGCGAGCGCCTGCATCACCGTCGCGCGAGAGATTGGCGTGCGCGCCGCGGTGGCCACTACCTGAACGGCGGTGAGTACATGAGCCCACCAGCGCTCCACAACTTGTTCATTCCGCGATCCATGCCGAGCGGCGTTGTCGGTCCAAGATTTCGGTCGAAGATCTCGCCGTAGTTGCCGACGCGCGAGATCACGTTGTACGGCCACTTCGGGTCGAGGCCGAAGCCATCGCTGATCCCCGGCTCGAATCCGAGAAAACGACGGATCCGTCCATCCGTCGTTTGTGCGAGGGTCGCGGCGTTCTTCGAGTCGATCCCCAGATCCTCGGCTTCGACCGGCGCGTGAAAGACCCAGTTCACGACCTCGAGCCATTGATCGTCGCCGAAGCGGACGACCGGCGCAATCGGTTCCTTGGAGATGCGGTCGGGGAGAATGACGTAATCGTTAGGGTTGCGGAGCATCGTGCGCGTGGTCGCGAGACCGGCGCCGTCCTGGCTGATGACGTCGCAACGTCCGCCGGCGAGTGCGCTCACCGCGGCGCGCAGGTCCTCCATCACCACCGGCTTGAACGAGATGTGATTTCGGCGCGCGAAGTCGGTGAGATTGAGCTCGGTCGTCGTTCCCTGCTGCACGCACACTGTAGCGCCGTTCAGCTGAGCCGCGCGCGCCACCTTCGACGCCTTTGGCATGAGAAAGCCCTGGCCGTCGTAAAAGTAGACCGGACCGAAATGGAAATTCCGCTCGAGCGCGCGGCTGCTCGTGATCGACGAACCGTTGACGAGCAGGTCAACTTCTCCGGACTGGAGGCCGGAGAAGCGTTGTTGCTGAGTGAACGTGACGAATTGGACCTTGTTCGGATCGTTGAACAGCGCCACGGCGAGCGCGCGGCAGAAGTCGACGTCGAAGCCGCGCCAGCGTCCGGAATCGTCAGGCGTGGCGAAGCCGGCGCCTTGAGTGACTCCGCATTTCACAGCGCCACGAGCGCGGATGGCAGCGAGTGTGGTGCCTTGGTTGCGCGCTGTGGCGGCCGGCGCGCCGCTGGAGCATGCCGAGATGAGAAGAACGAAAAGGCAGGTGCAGATACCTCGCTTCGCTCGGAATGACAGTTCAGCTCGGAATGACTGTTCGGCTCGCGATGACATCTAAGCCTCGCGCATGCGAGCGAGGCCCCGCTCGAGATCGGCGATCAAATCGTTCGGGTCTTCGAGGCCGACGTGCAACCGAACGAGGGGACCGTGGTGCGTCCAGCGTGTGGCCGTGCGATAGGGGCGCGGGTCCATCGGAATCGCGAGACTCTCGAAGCCACCGAAGCTCGCGCCCATGCCGAATAGCTCGAGACTGTTCAACAACGCGTCGACTCCCGCCTTCGCGATGGGGTACAGTTCGACACCGAACAACCCGCTCGCGCCGCGGAAGTCGCGCTTCCACAGCGCGTGGCCCGGCGCGTTTGGGAGCCCCGGATAGGTCACGCGCGCGACTTCTGGCCGAGCGGAGAGCCACTCGGCGACCTGCGTCGCATTTCGCTGATGCCGCTCGAGGCGCACGCTCAGCGTGCGCAGTCCACGCAGTGCCAGATACGCGTCATCCGAGCTGACGCAGATTCCGATCTCCGCCACCTCCGATCGCACGCGGTCGTAGAGCGCCTCGGTCGTCGTGATCGTGCCCATCATCACGTCCGAGTGCCCGCCGATGTATTTCGTTGCAGCGAGGATCGAGACGTCGACGCCGTGCTCGAACGCCGGGAAGAAATACGGCGTGGCCCAACTGTTGTCCAAGAGCGTGTAGATGCCTCGGGCGCGGGCGGCGTTCGCGATCGCAGGGACGTCCTGAATCTCGAACGTCATTGATCCGGGCGATTCGAGAAACACGAGACGCGTGTTCGGCTTGAACAGCGTCCTGATCTCGACGCCGATGAGTGGATCGTAATACGTGGTCTCGACTCCGAACCGCTTGAGCGTTCGGTCGCAAAAGATTCTCGTCGGCACGTACGCCGTGTCGGCGACGAGAATGTGGTCTCCGGCCCTAACGAGCGCCTGAAGTGTCACCGTCACTGCCGCTAGCCCCGACGGAACTAATATCGAGCGATACCCACCCTCGAGCGTTGCCATCGCTTGCTCGAAGGCTTGGGTCGTCGGGGTCGCCAGCTGGCCATATCGAATCACATCGAAGCGGTGCTCGTGGACGCGCGACGCCTCCCACTCATCCACGGTCGGAAACAGGAACGTCGACGCGCGATACACCGGCGGATTGACCGCGCCCTGCCGCTGAGTGGGATCGCCGCCGGAATGCGCAAGCAGCGTATCGAGCGCGAGCGGCCTTTCTCCTGAAGGAACGTCGGTCATGACTGTCGCAACCGGTCGAGTACGCGGTGCGCCGTGGTCGCTTGCGACGAACCCAGCGCCTGCAGCACGCGCGCGTAATGCTTCCACCCCCAGATGTTACCGGGACGCAGCCCCGTGCGCTCGGCAAGGAGCTCGTGCGCGACGTGAAACTGACGGGCGCGCAACGCCGCGTCGATTAGCAACTGGTCGAAGATGTCGCGCTGGGCATGGCTCGCGCCGATCGTCCGGAAGCGTCGGCGCACCGGCAGCAACTGCGTGACGACCTCGCCGAACAGGCCTCGCCGATGAGCGACCACCGCTCTGGCGAGGGGGAGGCCGACGTCGGCCATGACGGTTGCCTCCGTGTTCGACGCGTCTCCGGAGAAGCGGTCGCAGGAGTTGAAAAACTCGTCGACCGCACCCGTATCGCCGACCGCGGCGAGGGCCATGAGATAATGCAAATCGACGAAGACGAGCGCGTGATCGTCGACGTGAAGAGCCGCACGATCGGCGAGCTCGCGCCAGCGATCGCCGACCTCGACGTCGGATTGCTCCAGGCGCCACAAGAGCGAGACCGCGTTCGCGATGTCGAGATACTCGTCGGTCGGTTGGCTCCGGACCTCGCGGTCGTACACCCGAAGCACGCGATCATGCTCGTCCAGGTCGAGGCGAAAGAGCGCTTCGTGCCAGCGGAGATGAAATGCGAAATTGTTGCACTCGCGCCAGTGTTCGGCGCCGCTCGCGATCCAGGCGAGTCCGTCCTGCCGACGCCCTTGCATCTCCGCGACGTGCGCGACGGCGTGCGCCGCCCAGATATCGCACGGATTGAGCTCCACGGCGCGCCGGCCGAGCTTCTCTGCCTGCGCGTAGTCGCCCGCCTCCTCGAGACCGTAGGCGTAGCAGCCGAGGAGATAGCCATATCCCGGCAATCCAGAGTCCCACGACGGCAGCACCATGGAGACGAGATCGCGCATCCCCTCGCTCAGACCGAGATAAGAAAGCACGAATTGCGAGACTTTGATCGCGACGAGATCGAGGGGATCGCCGAGGATGATTGCGGCCCACGTCGTGGCGGCGCCGCGCATGTCGCCGCGTGACCAGGCTTCGAGCGCGTCGATGTGTCGTGTCTCTCGCCGTGTGACGGGCCGAACGAATGCCGCCGCCCGCGCGCGCGCGAGCGCTGCACGCGCCTGCTCCGTTCCTGCTCTCTTGCTCGAGAGCATGCAGAGATAGCCATCGAGGCAATGCGCGAAGGCAAAATCGGGATCTTCCTCGAGCACGGCTTCCAGACGCGTTCGGGTGTCGGATCTGGCGCCGAGGTAGCTGTCGATCACGTCGTCGAGGTGCCGCGCGACGTCGCCGCTGGCGGCCGTGACCGCAAGGCCCCGCACATCCGCAACGCGTGACACGGTGGAGGGCGCTAGCGTTAGGCGGGTTCGGTGATCCAGTAGCGCAGAATGGGGTCGCCCGTGTTCACGACCTTGTGCGTCCAGATCAATCCGACAATTCCCGCGCCGGGCGCGCACACGCGCTCGACGACCTTCCCGAAGACATCGCGAATCTCGCCCAATTGCTCACCAGCCGTGATCTCGTCGCCGATGCGTGCCGTTAGGCGGAGGAGTCCCGCGCGCGTCGCGCGCACGACGACGCGATCGCGCGCGGCGATGCGCCGCCCGTTGCGAGAAGCCTCACCGGCGATCATGCCGAGATGCCGCATCACGTTCAGCGCACCCTCGACGTGCACGCGTACGTCTTCTTCTTCGAGCGTCGCGTTGCCGCCGGACTCGGCGAGAATCGATACGACGCCACGATGAGCCGCGGAGTAATTGAGGGAACCGGCGAATGGTGGGATCGGGCCGTCGTGCGGCGCGATGGAAATGAGGAGCGGCGTGAAGGCGCGGGCGAGTGCCTCACCCTTCTCGTCAAGCTCGCGATTCCCCGTGAGCGAATAGCCGGCGAACGGATACAGCGCCTCGCCGACGTCGCCGGCGTGAAAATCGATGTGGTACTCGGCGGCACCAATGACCTCGCGCAGTAATACGTCGGCGAGGATCTCCGAGATCGATCCATTGCTCCGGCCAGGCGCGATCTTGTTGAGGTTGAGCCCGTCGAGAGGTGACGTGAAGCCGGTACGGCTCTCGAACATTCGCATGTTCGCAACCGGAACGGCGATGACGGCGCCGCGCAGCTCCGACGGCTTCACCGAGCGCACGAGGCGCATCACGGCGTCGATCGGCGCGTACTCCGTCGCGTGCACCCCCGCCGTGCAACAAAGCCGCGGCCCATCTTCGGCTCCGTTGATGACGACGAGAGGGACGCGCAGCGGACCGCTCGCCGTTTCGCCGATCTCCAGCCAACCCTCGACCTTTTCGTTAGGCGACGCACGCACGTCGCGAATCGCTAGCGGCGTTCGCATGCGCGGCGTCAGCTCACCGCATTCAGCATGACGGTCGGCGCGTTCGCCGCCGCGGCGTAGGCGCCCGCGAGGCGACGTACCCCCTCGTCGATCTCGTCGTGCGTCGCGTGGCTGAAGGCCAGCCGCATGTGATTGCGCGGATGCGGGACGTCGGCGCGCGCGAAGAACTTGCTGCCGGGAATCACCGTCACGCCCGCCTGATTCGCGCATGCCGCCAACTCGTCCGCATTCACGCCATCCGGGAATGTCAGCCACAGATAATACCCGCCGTGCGGCGTGACGAAAGAAGCATCCGGAACCGCTCGCCGCACCGCCGCCACCATCCGGTCGCGATTGGAACGGTAGCATTCCTGCACGTGCGCGATGTGGGTTCCAAGGCGCCCCGCTCCGACAAACTCGAGAATCGTGCGCTGCGTGAGCGGGCACGATCCGGCGTCGGTCTTGAGTTGCGCCATACGGGCGACGAATGCCGGTGGCGCCGCTACCCAACCGACACGAAGCCCCGGTGCCATGAGCTTCGAGAAGGTACCGAGTTGAAGAACGATGTCCCGTTCGTCGAGCGCTTTGAGCGAGGGCACGGGACTCCCCTCGAAGATGACGCGTCGATACGGACTGTCCTCGACGACGAGGATACCGCGCGCCGCGGCGAGATCGAGGAGGGCCCCGCGCCGCCCGGCAGACATCGTAGCGCCAGTCGGGTTGTGAAAGTCCGGGACATCGTAGATGAACTTCGGCTCTGGGCTGCCTTCACGCCGGCGACGTTCCAGAATCGTCTCGAGCGCATCGACAACGAGTCCCGCATCATCCTGCGGCACCTCGACAAAGGTGGCGCCGTAGCTCTTCAGGATGGGAATCGCACTGAAGTAGGTGGGCGCCGTTACGACGACGGCGTCACCGTCATCGAGCAACAGCCGACAGACCAGCTCGAGGCCGTGCTTGGCGCCATTGGTGACGAGGACGTTGTCGGCCTGGCTCGTTGCGCCATCGGCGGTCATGTACTCAGCTATCCAGCGACGAAGCTCGGGCAAGCCGGCGCGCGGCGCGTACTGCAGTGTCTCGTAGCGATAGCGGGCGAGCGCGCGCTCGGCTTCCGCCGTGAGGTCGGGGAGAACGCCGGGGAAGGCATGCCCCGAATCGAAGGAGATATTCCCGGGCGGCGCGGCCGGCGGCAGGGCTGACGAGAGCTGTGACGCGCGTCGAGCGAAGGCAGGCGGCTGCATCCCCGAACTCCTTTCGTGTGTCGCGGAGCCTATTTGTACGGACAATAGCGGACGGCCCATATTTACGCCGCGCACGCTGGTGGGTCAAGCAAGGCGTGCGCGTGGAGGCGCCCGAGTCGCGCTAGCCCCGGACGAGGCTCGTTACGTACGTGAAGCGATCGCTCGGGTGAATGGCGCTCGAGAGCTCGATGAGGGAGCCGTCTTCGCGATAGTACCGGCGCGTGGCTAAGAGCGCCGGGCTTCCCGCTTCCGCATTGAGCAACTTGGCTTGCCGCTTGTTCAGCGCGATCGCCTGGATGCTCTGCTCGACACGCACGATGCGGACGCCGTACGTCCGCTCGAGCATCGCCGAGATCGGGCCGTCGATCCCTTCGAGATTGCGCTCGAGATTCGGAAGGCGCGCGTCGAGGTACGCCGTCGTCATGCAGATCGGATTCGGCGCGTCGGCAATCGTGCGAAGGCTGTCGATCCGGAGCCAGGCGCGTCCGGTGCGGCACTCGAGCTGTTCCGCCAACCCTGCGTCGCAGATGATTCGTCTTTTGGCCAGGATCTCGACGCGAGTGTCGTCAGCGTACTGGAGCAGATCGCTGATCGAGTTCGTCGGTTGACGATAGCTAGTCGACGCCGTGCGCGACACCACCTTTGTGCCAAGGCGACGTCGCCGCGAGATCAGTCCGAAGTCGCGGAGCTTGCGAAGCGCCTCGCGAACCGTGGAGCGGCTGATTTGATATTGCTCACACAGCTCCATCTCCGTCGGAAGTAATGCTCCCACCGGATAGATACCGCCGCCGATGCTGTCAATCAGCTCATTCGCGACCTGCTGATAGCGCGGCGCGTCGGTTACGTTGGCGCCTTTCGCGGCGTTTCGCCGGGTGCTGCGCGGGCGCCCGTTTCGGGAGGGGGCG
>DATEHJ010000201.1:0-7478 GCA_035279645.1 Gemmatimonadaceae bacterium | reverse complement strand
AGCTCCTTCGTCTCTTCGCTCAACGAGCGAATAGAACGAGACAGCTCGTCGGCGTTGTCGCGCGCTTCGAACAGCTCGCCGGCAATCTGGAGCGCGGCGAGGATAGCAGCCTTATTCGTCTCGACAACCGTCCCCGACGTCAGCACTTGCCGGATAGCGCGATCGACGTACAGCGCCACCGCCTGCGTGTGCTCGACTGACGTATCGCTCCGAATGTTGTATTCCTCGTTGAGGATCGTGACCCGCACCGCGTTCCGTTTGGTGCTCATCGATCCTCCGCCTGCGACTGTTGCCGCAGGAAATGAACGCGCTCGAGGACCGAGCGGGTTCGCTTCGTCGCGGCATCGAGGCGACCGCGCAGCGATGCGTTCTCTTGCTCCAGCGTGCGCAGACGCTCGCGCACGCGCGGCGGCTCGGGATCCTCCCCTGTGCTGTCGATCTGTCGCAGCCTTTCCTCCGCAGCGAGGGCGCGCTGCCGATACCCGGCGAGCTGTTCACCGAGGTTTCGAACCAGACCCTCCAGCTCACGGAACGCTTCGATGTCAGGTCGTGCGTGCTCGGACATTGAGCGTTTTCTCCAAGTGGCGCAGCACGTTCGTGCGACGGCCTTCGATCTCCTTCGCGGTGATTGTGCGCTCCGGATGCCGGAAGGTTAATCGCCAGGCGAGGCTCCGATAGCCCGGCTCGATATTCTTACCGGCGTACTCGTCCACGAGCTGCAGCGATTCGAGCATGTCGCCCGAGACCTGTCGAACGGCCTGCTCGATCTGACTCGCGCGAACGCCGGCAGGTACCGCGAGCGACATCTCGAATGACGACGACGGCTGCGTCGGCAGCGGCCGGAATTGGCCGACCACCACCGGTGGATACTCTGCCGTTCGATACGCGTGCGCGCCCGCCGGCGCGACATCTGTCGAGTCGAAAACGCCAAGCGAGAGCTCCACGCCGAACGCTTTTTTTGCCCAGACTGGCGCATCGAGAGCTACGGGGCGCACGACTCCAACGTGAGCGCCATTTGCGCTAATGCGCCATAGGTCGCCCTCGCCACCGTCTTCGACTTCGATCGACATTCCCGCGAACGACTCTCGCGCGATCGTCTCGGCGAGCGCCTTTGCGTCCCAGGCGTCGAACGTCATGGCCTTCTCGAACTCGTCGGACTTGGGATCGCTGAAGTGCGGCGGCTGGCGGCGCCCCATGATGAGCGCGCCGACATGCAATTCCTCGCGCGGCATCGGGCCGTCCGTCGGCGTGAACACGGAGCCGAGCTCGAAAATGCGCACGTCGGCTTGCATGCGCGCGAGGTTGTACTCGGCGCGGCGAGCGAGCGTATCGAGAATGTCGCGACGCAGATACGCCTCGTTTGCGGCAAGGGGATTGGCGACCTGCACGTAGCCTCGATCCGCTCCAGCGACGAACGGCATCGGCCGTGTCTCCAGCAATCCCGCGCCCGCCAGCGCATTGCGCACACGACGCGCGGTGAGCCATTGCGGATCATCGGGAACGTTGCCGGCGCGAAAGGGACGGATCTCGTCTGGGAAGCTGTCGTAGCCACGCAACCTGGCCACTTCCTCGATTAGATCAATCTCGCGAAGAATGTCGCTGCGCCAGGTCGGCGTCATCACGCGCACCATATCCGGCGACTCGACTCGCGCGTCGAAGCCAACGGAGCGCAGCAGCGACGCTGCTTCGTCCGCCGATATCGACTCGCCGAGCACCCTGGCGACTCGTGAGGCACGCAGCGTCATCGGCGCCACGAGCGGCTCGCCCGAATAGATGTCGATCGGCACATCGTCGACTCGGCCGCCGGCGACGGCGATGATGACCCGCGCGGTGCGCTCGAGCGCCGCGGGAGCAAGCGCCGGGTCGACACCGCGCTCGAAGCGATAGCTCGCGTCGGTCGACAATCCTAACGCGCGGCGCGTCGCACGCGTGCGCGGTGGATCGAAGCTCGCCACCTCGAGCAGCAGGTCGGTCGTGGCCTCGGACACTTCGCTGTCGCGGCCACCCATGACACCGGCGATTGCCTGCGGCCGCTTGGCGTCGGCGATGACCGTCATCGTATCGGCGAGCGCGCGGTCGGCGCCGTCGAGGGTGGTGATGCGCTCGCCGGCGCGCGAGCGCCTAACGATCACCGTCGAGCCACCGAGCTTCGCGAGGTCGAAGGCGTGCGTGGGCTGGCCAAGCTCGTGGAGTACGTAGTTCGTCGCGTCGACGACGTTGTTGATCGATCGCGAGTCGATCGCCTCGAGACGGTTGACGAGCCACTCGGGGCTCGGTCCGACGCGCACGCCACGGATGACGACCGCCATGTAGCGCCTGCAGAGACCCTCCTCGTCGACGCGAACCTCGACCGGGCCGGTCCGTCCGCTCGAGCGCACGCGTTGCGCGGCCGGCACGGCGGCGCCCGCACCTTCGAGCTCTGGGAGCGTCAGGGGCGAGTCCACCGCCGCCGCGATCTCACGCGCGACGCCGAGGTGCGATAGCAGATCGGGGCGATTGGGCATGACGTCGATCACGATCCGCGTGTCGCCCGCCGGCATGACCTTGAGAAAGGGCGTTCCGGGCTTCACGTCGGTGGAGAGCTCGAGAATGCCCTCGTGATCGTCGCCAAGTCCGATCTCTCGCGGGGAGCAGAGCATGCCGTTCGAGGTTTGCCCGCGGATGCGGCGCTTCTCGATCTTCAAGCCGTTAGGCATCGTCGTGCCGACGGGCGCGAAGGGATACAGCGCGCCCGCCTTGACGTTAGGCGCGCCGCAGACGACATCGAGCAGCACTCCGGTTCCCGCGTCGACCTTCGTGACCCACAGGTGATCGGAGTCCGGGTGCGGCCCCGCCTCGACGACGCGCGCGACCACGAGCGACGTCAGCGCCTTGTTCAGCGGCTCGAGCTCGTCGACGGTCGCGACGCGCGAAGTAATGAGGTCCCTCAGCTTCGCAGGAGTCAGCTGAAACCCAACGAACGCGCGCAGCCAATCATACGAGACGTTCATTCCTTCACCCGCGCCGAAGCCTGGTCCGCCGTCTGCTCGAGGAATCGCACGTCGGAGTCATAAAGCAGACGAATGTCGGGAATACCGTAGCGGCTGATCGCGATGCGCCCCGGCCCCATGCCGAAAGCCCACCCCGTGTATCGCTCGCTGTCGACGCCCGCCGCCTCGAGCACGGCGGGGTGCACCATCCCCGAGCCGAGGATCTCGACCCAACCGGTCTGCTTGCACACGCCACAGCCCGAGCCGCCGCACACCCCGCATTGAACATCCATCTCCGCGGAGGGCTCTGTGAATGGAAAGAAGCTTGGGCGAAAGCGCGTCGGTTTCTTACCAAAAAACCGATTGGCGAAGCGCGTCAGTGTCGCCTTGAGATCGACGAAGCTGATCCCTTCATCGATGCAAAGGCCTTCGATCTGTTCGAACGCGGGGGCGTGCGACGGGTCGAAAAAGTCACGGCGATAGACGCGCCCAGGAATCAACACGCGAATCGGCGGCGCATACCGTTGGAGCGTACGCGTCTGCACCGGTGAGGTGTGCGTACGGAGCAGCACGTTCCCCGTTAGGTACAGCGTGTCGTGCAGGTCCATCGCCGGATGATTCGGCGGGAAGTTGAGTGAGCCGAAGTTGTACCACTCGGTCTCGGCCTCCGGCCCGGTCGCGATGGTGAATCCGAGCTCGCGGAATATTCCCTCGATCTCCTCGATGACGAGCGTGACTGGGTGCTTGGCGCCGCGCCACTGCTGGCGCGCCGGCATCGACGGATCGGCGAGCGTCGGCGGCGGAGCCGCGGCGGCCGACAGCTCGCGCTTCCGCGTCTCGTAGGCGTCGGTGATCTGCTGCTTGACGGTGTTGAACTGGCGGCCCGCGTTCGGACGATCCTCCTTTGCCAGCTTGCCTAACGCCACCTGGAAGGCGCGCAGTTGCCCGCGCTGGTCGCCGAGGTATGCGATGCGTAATTCCTCGAGCTTTTCGTCGGTGCTCGCCGCTGGAAATTCCATCGTCGCAGCAACCACGAGAGCCTTGAGACCCTCGAGGAATTGCTCGAGCGTCGGATTGTCAGGAAGCATTACGGAAGTCGTCATCGTAGCGGCAAAAGAACGGCGGCGGCGCACTTGACGTCGCACCGCCGCCGTTGAGCTTCAACGAGAGATGAGCTTTCTCTAGGCGGAGCGAGCCTTCTCGGCGAGCGCGGTAAACGCCGCCGGATCGTGCACGGCGAGATCGGCGAGAATCTTTCGATCGACTTCGATGCCGGCCTTCTTCAAGCCATTCATGAAGACGCTGTAACTCATGTCGTTCTGGTGCGCCGCGGCGTTGATGCGAGTGATCCAGAGGCGCCGGAAATCGCGCTTCTTCGCCTTGCGATCGCGATACGCGTACTTCCAACCGCGTTCGACATTCTCCTTCGCTGCCTTCCAGAGCTTGCTCCGGCCGCCGAAGGCGCCGCGAGCTGCTTTCATTACCTGATTCTTCCGCTTCAGTCGCGGAACATTCGATCGTGCGCGAGGCATGGTCTAAGTCCTCCTTATGCCTGAAGCAGACGCTTGACGTGCTTGATCTCCCCATTGGTCGACACGAGGGCCGCCTTGCGGAGACGTCGCTTCCGCTTCGCATCCTTCTTGGTGAGGATGTGGCTCTTGAAGGCGCGCATGCGCTTGATCTTGCCCGAGCCCGTAACCTTGAAGCGCTTCTTCGCGCCTTTGTGTGTTTTCATCTTCATAGGAACGCCCTCATTTCGGCGCCAGAATCATCGTCATTGACTTGCCTTCCAACCGGCCCGCGCTCTCGATCTTGCCGATGTCCCCGAGCTCGTTGGCAACGCGATCGAGCACTGCCTGGCCGAGCTCCGGGTGCGCGACCTGTCGACCGCGAAACATCATCGTGACCTTGACCTTGTTCTTCTCCTCGAGGAATCGCCGAGCGTGTCGCGTCTTCGTCGCGAAGTCGTGATCGTCGATGCCAGGACGGAACTTCACTTCCTTCAGCTCGATGACGTGCTGCTTCTTTTTGGCCACTCGAGCTTGTTTGGCCATTTCGAATTTGTACTTGCCGTAGTCCATGATGCGGACCACCGGCGGGCGTGCGGTTGCTGCGACTTCGACCAGATCGAGGCCCAACTCTTCTGCCATTCGTAGTGCGGCATCGACCTCGAGAATGCCGAGCTGTGCGCCGTCAGCCCCAATGACGCGAACGGGACTGATGCGGATCATGCGGTTCACCCGCACGCGTTTCGTAGTGTCCTGAATACCGAGTTCCTCAACGAGAGAAAAGAAAAACGCGGACCCCTGTGGAATCCGCGTCTCGCGCCGCCGAGCCTCTGGTCGTCGAGGTCACGGCGTCGAGTGAGGACTCCTTCAGCACGCCTCGCGTGCGTCCGCGAGGGCCAGAGGGTGGGACCGGCGACCGGCCGATCCGCTTAGCGTATTGAAGCGAATGAGTTTAGACAGTAAGAAGCAGGGCGTCAAGTGAGCCTTGTCATCCAGAGTCAGCCCCTGTCATCCAGAGTCAGCCCCTGTCATCCCGAGCGCAGCGAGGGATCTGCATCTCCGCTGCGTGCAGATCCCTCGTCGCTTCGCTTCTCGGGATGACAGGTGGATTTCCATTGCTCCTCGGCATGACAAAGGGGACTCACTTGATTGTTAGCACCTCGCTCGACTTCACCCAGCCCGTGACCGCATCATGCTCGAAGCACAAGCTCCAGTCCTCGGCCGCTGCGCGGCGGAGTACTGACCGTTTTGTTTCGAGCGTAACGAGCGGCTCGACGTCGTAGCCCATGATCCACGGCAACGGCAAATGCGCTGTCGTCGGGATGAGATCGCCCAGGTAAAGCGCTCGCTCCCCCCCGGACTCCAGCAGCAAACTCTGATGCCAGGGCGTGTGCCCCGGCGTATGCACCGAGCGAATCCCCGCGACGATCTCCCGCTCGCCTTCGATGAAGTCATACCGATTGGACTCGGCCAGCGGAACGAAATTGTGCGGGAAGTAACTCCCGGCCGTGCGCTCGTTCGTGTGCGTGGCGAACGCGTACTCACCGGACTGCACGACGTATTTCGCATTCACGAATGCGGGGCGTATCCGGCCGTCGCGCTCGAGCACGGTGTTCCCGCCGGCGTGGTCGAAGTGGAGGTGGGTGTTGATGACGAGCGCAACGTCCTCCGGTCGCACGCCGATCTCGAGCAGGCCATCCTCGAGCGCCGTCGGTCCGTGCTCCCCTCGATTCTCGACGCCGTAGATGTCGTAGAACTTTTCGCTCTCCTTGTTGCCGGCGCCGGTGTCGATGAGCACCGGACCGATATCGTGCTCGATGAGGAGACAGCGCAAGCCGAGCTGGATACGATTGCGCTCGTCAGGCGGAATGCGCTTTTGCCAGAGCGGCTTGGGAACGACGCCGAACATCGCGCCGCCGTCGAGCTTCTGACCGCCGGCCTGAATGGCGTGGATCGTCCAGCGGCCGAGTGATCGCGTTTCGACGCGCGGTCCGAGCCGGGTCGGCGGGGGCGCACTGCTGGTGGCGGGACTCATGCCGTCGTGTCCTTGTCGACGGGTCGTGGAAGGGCCGGCGGACGCCGGTGACGGTGCTGTTGCGGCGGCGGCGCAAGGAGACGGCGCTCGAGGTCGTGCCAGGTCACGCACCCCTGGCGGCGGGCTTCTTCGAGGAGCCTAACGAGGACGCGAGCCGTGGCGAGCGCGTCGCCGCCGGCGCGATGACGCCGTGTGATCTCGACGTCGTAGTGCAGCGCGACATGGTCGAGCGACCGGCGCCGGAGCAGCGGCAGCATCTTCTTCACGAGTCGCACCGTGCAGAGCCGGCGCCCCGTGAGCGTGCGGCCGGTAGCGCGCTCGATCTCCATGTTGAGAAAGCGCCAGTCGAAGTTCGCGTTGTGGGCCACGAAGACGCGGCCGTCGAGCGCGCCCAACAGCTGGTCGCAAATCTCGGCGAACATCGGCGCCGAGCGCACCATGTCCGCTGAGATATTCGTTAGGCTGCTGATCCAGGGCGGGATGCCGCGCAGCGGGTTGACGAGCGTGTCGACCAGTGTCGTCGCGACGCCATTCCTGACCTCGACGACGGCGACCTCGGTGATCCGGTCGCCACCGGACATTCGGCCGCCGGTCGCTTCGACGTCGACCACCGCGTACGCGAGATCGGCGAGTGGATCCGTGGACGCCATCGCGACGTCGCGGACGAGTCCCCAGCGCCCATCGGGTTCGCGAACGAACTGCCGCCGCCCGGCGAAGAGTGCCACGGCCATGTGCTCGGCCACCGCCGCCGGCATCGTTGGCAGCTGGCAAACGTGTGAGATGAGCGTTCGTGCATCGGTGGGCCCGGCGGTGAGATAGTCGGCGGCGCGCAGCGTGAGCACCGTGTCGCGCGGTTGGACCGTAATCCAAGCTGAAGTCTGCGATGTCATCCCGAGGAGCGCAGCGACGAGGGATCTGCTTTTGGCGGCGAGAGGAGCGGGAGTGCGCGCGACCAGCGCGCACGAC
>DATEHJ010000200.1:0-4106 GCA_035279645.1 Gemmatimonadaceae bacterium | reverse complement strand
CGCGGCATCACGCTCAAGTCCGACAGCGCGGAGCTTTATGGCGACGAAAAGCGTGACTTCCTCGTCGGCCACGTGAGCTACGACGAGCCTCGGCTCAGCCTCACGTCGGACTTTCTCACGTATTACACGGCAGACGAGCGCATCGTTGCCCAAGGCAACGTGCATGGCCGTCTGCCAACTGGCTCGACCCTCGTCGGCCCGCTCGTCGATTACAAACGACTCGTCCCGCGCCTTCGCGCACGTGCCCAGACGCTCGCGACCGGCCGCCCCACGGTGACTATCGTCCAACGCGATACGTCGGGTAAGGAGCAGCCCCCGATCAACGTCGTTGCCAACACCATATTCATGGATGGCGATAGCTTGATCTACGGGTCGGGATCCGTGCAGATCACCCGCCCGGAAGTCAACTCCACGAGCGACTCATCGTTCATCAATACGGGCACCGAGATCATGCAGCTGCTAGGCAATCCCGTCGTGAACGGAACGAAGAGCCGCCCATTTCGGCTCGTGGGTGAACGCATCGATCTGTTCTCGAGTAACAAAAAGCTCCAGCGCGTGCTCTCGCGCTCCAAGGCGCAGGCGAATAGTCAGGACCTCATTCTGCGCGCGGACACGATCGACCTGCGCATACGGGAAGACTCGCTCGAGCGAGCGTATGCGTGGGGACCGAGCCGCGCCCACGCGAACTCGCCAACGCAAAACATGGTCGCCGATTCGCTCGACGTGCAGATGCCGAGTCAGCGCGTCCGCGAAGTGCACGCACTCCACAAGGCCTTCGCCGAGGGGCGCGCGGATTCGACCTCGTTCCGCGCCGACACGACGAATTGGCTCCGTGGCGACACGATCGTTGCCTACTTTGATACGATTCCCCCAATCGATACGACCAAAGGGCCCGCGATTCGCAAACTCGTATCGACCGACAGCGCCGAGGCCTTCTACAATCTCGCCCCCCAAGACACGGCGCTGCACCGGCCGGCCATCAACTACGTCAAAGGGCGAGTGATCACGATCTCCTTCGTGGAGCAGAAAGTCTCTCAGATCGCCGTCGTCGGGAAAGTGGCGGGCATCTATCTCGAGCCGTCCGCCGACACCACGGGCCGCGCGAACACCCGACCGGGGCAGCGAAATCCCGCTCGACCGCCCACGCGGCCGGTGCCTACTCCGGGAGTACGGCGGCCGTGAGCGATATCGACCTCCCGAGTCGCATTCGCGCGCTCCTCGATCAGGCTCAGCACGGTGATCGCTCGCTCGCGCTCGCCCTTCATGCGCTCATCATGGCCGCCGATGCGCAGGGCTGCTCCGACTTCAATCAGGCGGCGATCATCTACCGCGACGATCACCTCGCCGCCATGCGGGCCGCGGGGCGCGATGCGGAGCGTGAAGCGGGACGCCTCAGCCTCGACGAGGTGAGAAAGCACCTCGCGGCCTCGGTGCTCCCGCGCCTAGTATCTGTGGGCGTAATCGTGCTGCCGCCGAAGGGCCTCAACGCGCCCGACGCCCGCATCCAGATTGCGCCGACGTACTGGCGCGATCCCACGGTCCGCCGCGAACTGGCCGCGATCCTCCGGCGAACTGGCGAGCACCTCACTCCCTCGAGCGCGCAGCCAGCGGCCGCGACTACGAGCGTTCTGGAGGCATCCGGCCTCGTAAAGATTTACCGTCGGCGGAAGGTTGTGAACGACGTGGCCCTCCGATTGCAACAGGGGGAGATTGTCGGATTGCTGGGCCCGAATGGGGCGGGGAAGACCACGACGTTCTACATGATCGTCGGGTTGATCCAGCCCTTTGCCGGCCGCATCAGCATGGATGGCGTGGACATCACAACCATGCCGATGTACAAGCGAGCACGGCGCGGAGTGGGATATCTTTCGCAGGAGCCCTCCATCTTTCGAAAGCTCTCGGTGGAGGACAACATCCTGGCGATTCTCGAGACGTTACCCATTTCCAATGCCGAGCGGCGGAAACGCCTCGAAACGCTGTTGGACGAGCTGAGCATCAAGCACCTTCGACAGAGCAAAGCATTCGCGCTGTCCGGCGGCGAACGCCGACGACTGGAGATCACCCGCGCCCTCGTCTCCCGTCCCAAGTTCATGATGTTGGACGAGCCCTTCGCGGGCGTCGATCCGATCGCCGTACACGACATTCAGAGCATCGTCGCCAATCTGCGTCATCGCGGAATCGGAGTGCTGATCAGCGATCATAACGTTGAGCAAACCCTGGACATTGTCGATCGTGCGTACATCATGTTCGATGGTCAGGTGAAGGTGTCGGGCACCGTTCGCGAGCTCGTGTTCGACGATACGGTCGCGGACATCTATCTCGGCCCGACGCTGACCGCGCGCCTGCGTGCTCGGTTCTCGAACACCGACGGCAACGGTCATGGCGACGGCTCGACTGGGGGCTCCGGCGCTCCCGTGACACCGATTGGACCGCCGCCATTCAATGGTCACGGAGGTTCCGAAGTACAATGAAAGCTGGTCTCCAGCAGAGCACGCAGCTCAAGCAGGAACTGAAGATCAATCCACGCCTGTATCAGGCGATGGACCTGCTGTACATGCCGCTCCTGGACCTCCAGCAGCACCTCAAGCAGGAGCTGTTGAACAATCCCTTCCTCGAGATGGTCGAGATGGAGGAGGAGGAGGAGGAAGAGGAGGAGAGTCCCGAAACAGAAGCGGCCGCAGAACAGGACAAGGGGAACGACGAAATCGACTGGGAGGAGATTCTTCTCGACGGCTTCGACGCTGGCGGCCGCCGCGAAGAGCACGAGGAGCGTGAGTACTATGAGCCGGTCACCGTCGACACGCGCGACCTATCGGATCACCTCCGCGATCAGATCACGTTGCTGGAGTTGTCGCCTCGCCAGCAGGTCCTGGCCGAAGAATTCATCGGCAACATCAACGAAGACGGCTATCTCGCCTGCCCGCTGAACGACATTCAGATTAGCATCAACGAAACTGTCGCCAAAATTGCGGAGGAGATCAACCCCGACCTTGAGGAGCTGCCGACCTACACGTTGCCCGACGTTGAGCAAATGCTCAGCGTGATTCAGAGCCTCGATCCACCCGGCGTCGGCGCCCGCGACCTGCGCGAGTGTCTCATGCTCCAGCTGCGAGAAGCCGGTCTCGAGCAGTCGGTGCCCTTCCGGCTCGTGCGCGACTGCTTCGATGAACTGATCAATCACCGCTGGAGCGAGATCTCCAAGCGCTTCGGCATCAGCCCCGCTGACGTGCAGCGCGCCGCCGACGAGATCAAGAAGCTCGACCCGAAGCCCGGGCTGATGTACAGCAGCGCCAGCGATAACTACATCATCCCCGATTTGATTGTCGAGAAGATCGATGGGCGATATCACGTCTTCCTGAACGACGCAAATCTCCCGCGCCTGAAGCTGAGCAAAGCCTACCAGGAGATCGCGCGCGACAAGAAGAAGTTCGAGGGGGAGAGCAAGGAGTTCATTTCGAACAAGCTCAACTCCGCGAACTGGATGATCCAGGCAATCGAGCAGCGCCGGCAGACGATGCTCAAGGTGATGAACTACATCGTCGACCGGCAGCGCGACTTCTTCGAGAAGGGCGTGCAGTACCTCAAGCCGCTCACGCTGCGTGAAGTGGCTGAGGTCATCAACATGCACGAATCCACCGTGAGCCGCGTGACGAACGAGAAATACGTGCAGACGCCGCGCGGCGTATTGCCTCTGAAGTTCTTCTTCTCCTCAGGCCTCTCCACCACGGCCGGCGAGGACGTCTCCGCGCGAGGCATCAAGGCGCAAATCGAGAAGCTCGTCTCCGAGGAAGATCCAAAGCACCCACTCACCGATCAGGCGATCGTCAACATCCTAAAGGAAAGCGGCGTGCAGATCGCTCGACGCACTGTCGCGAAGTATCGAGACCAACTTGGAGTGCTGTCGGCACGCATGCGCAAACGAGTCTGAGCGGCATGAACGCGAGCACGATCGTGCCCTCACTCGCTCCTACACCCCTAGCCCCTACCCCGACGGTTGCCGACGTCTCCGTGCTCGTCCCCGCGAAGGACGAGGCGGAAAATCTGCCGCTCTTCATGGAGCAGGCCGACGCGACATTTCGCGCCAACCCCGGCGTCGCCTTCGAGGT
>DATEHJ010000199.1:0-4159 GCA_035279645.1 Gemmatimonadaceae bacterium | reverse complement strand
ATCGTGCGTGCGAATCCCATGCAGAGATAGTGTAGTGTATCCTTCCTTCATGCCAGCACATCGGTTTGCGGTCCTGGGCGTGATCGTCGTGGCAGCTTGCGCGCATCCACGCGTCGGCACCGGCGTGTCGACTACCGGCGGCGAAACCCGCGCAGCCGTCAACGACCATTGCGTGCTTTCGACCGGAGCGGCCGGGTCGCGCGTCCCCGTGATCAAGATCGGACTCACCGATCCGGTCGATCCTCGTCACGCGCCGATCCCAACGAACGACGCCGAGCGCCTCGTGTTTCGGCACCTGTACGAGACACCGGTGAGCTTCGACTGCGACGGCAAAGCGACGCCTGAGCTGGCCGAAAAGTGGGTGAAGGACGATGGCGGACGCCGCTGGACGTTCCGGCTACGGGAGGGTGCGCAGTTCTGGGACGGCGCGCCCGTCACGGCGCAGGACATCGTGTTTGGCCGCGGCGGTGCGGGGTACACGCTTGGGGCCCTCGAAACGAAGGTCGTGACCGTTTCACTGGCGAAGCAGGCGGACGAAGTACCCCTCGTCCTGTCGGACGCGGGCCTCGCGATCGTGAAGCCGGCGCCCGATACGAGCTGGCCAATCGGGACCGGCGCATTCTGGGCGACGAGCGGCACGACGACCGCGCAGGAGATTCGCGCGCAGAGCGGGCGCGGCGATACCCTGATATTTCGCATCGCGTCCGGCGGCGACGCCCGCGACCTGCTCGATGCTGGCGTCGATCTGCTCGTGACCCGAGACCGTTCGCTGCGCGATTATGCGGCGACGCTCAAAGACCGCGTCGTCATCGCGCTTCCATGGGACCGGACGTACGTGTACGTGACGCCTGAGGCGGGTGGGACCCGGCTCGACGGCCTCGAGCAAGCGGTGCGCGCCGAGGCGCGGAGCCCCGAAGGCGGCTTCTGGTGGCTCGATCTGCGGCCGTGCGGAGTGGGTGGTACCGGAAGCGCGTCGCCCCCGCCGTCGAGCGGTCAGCGCCGCGTGCTGTATTCGCGATCGGATCCCACCGCGCGCGAGCTGGCGGGACGAATCGCGGCGCTGACGCATGCCGTTGCCACCGCGCGCTCGACCGACGACCTCAAGACGGCGGTCGCCGCGGGGAAGGACTGGGGCTACATCGTGGCACTGCCTCGCGCGACGGCGGACCCGTGCCGCAGCGCGCGGGAGTTGTTGCCCGAATGGTCCGCCACGATCACGGCGCTCGTCGACACGCGTCCCACCGCGATCGTGCGGCGCGGATCGGCGCGCTGGGCGTACGATTACGACGGGACGGTTCATCTCGCCCCATGACCTTTCGCAGCCGCCTCCTGACCGCGTTCGGGGTGGTGGTGCTGATTCCGCTGCTCGTGTTCGGGTTCGGCATCCGGCGGGAAATGGCGCGGCGGATCACAAGCGAGTACGAACGGCGCGTCAATACGCTCGTCAACGTGATCAACGCCGACCTCGCCCGTGAAACGGACCGGATTGCCGGCCGGTTAGGGGCAATGCGGACGGCGTTGCAGGACGACAATCGATTCCGCAGCTACGCGGTCCGCGGCGAAAACCGGGACTACGCGCTCGACTACTCGGGCGAGGCCATGCGCCTCGCCGGCCTCGATTTCCTTCAGCTTCAGGATGATGAAGGTCGCATCGTTTCCTCAGGGCATTTCCGCAACGAGTTCGACCGGCTGGGTCCTAGGGTTCGCGCGACGACGCTCGTGCGCGCGGCGGCTGCCGAAGGCCCCTTTCTCGCACTCGTGACCGCGGATTCGTTCGCTATTTCAGGGAAGCAGTTTCGGCTCGTGGGTGGCGTCAGCGTGGATTCGGCATTCCTTGCCCGCCTCGCGCGCGATCCGGAGCTCGGCATACAACTGACTCTTCCGACCGACTCGCCCGTCGCAGACACCGGCCGTCTGGTGGTGGGAGACATTACTCTTCCCTATATCGACGCTGCCGATGGCCCCGGGCAGGTCGAGCGCGCGCACATCGAAGTCACCCGCTCATCCGCCTTACTGACCGCGCTACAGCGGAATGTGAACCTCTGGTTCATCGTCGCCGTGCTCGTTGCGGGGCTCGCGGCGCTGCTCCTGGCTGGTTGGCTCTCGACCCGAATCAGCACTCCTGTCGAAGCGGGCATGCGTGAAATGGAGCGTCGGGCCGCCATCGGTGATCTCGCGCGCCAGGTAAACCACGACGTGAAGAACGGCCTGGCGCCGCTGCGCAATGTATTCCGGCATTTGACGCAGGTCGCGCGCGACGAGCCGGACGAGCTGCCGCAAGTGTTCACCGAGCGCCAGGGAACCGTCGAGTCGAGCATCAACTATCTCGAGACTCTCGCCGCGAACTACGCCAAGCTCTCGCCGCAGTCCGAGCGCAAAGCCACGGACGTGAATGCGGTCGTGCGCGACACGGTCGCGGGATCCAGTGGCGTGAAGACGCAGCTCGCGGACGGGTTGCCCGCGGTGTCGGCGGATGCGCTCGTGTTACGCAGGATCATCGAGAACCTCGTGAGGAATGCGGTGGACAGTCTCGACGGGAAGAACGGCGCCGTGGCCGTGAAGACCGAAACGGGGAGGGGAGTCGTGCGGCTGATCGTCAGCGACACCGGACGGGGCATGACGAAGGCCGAGCTCGACAAGGCATTTGACGACTTTTATACGACAAAAACAGGCGGCACCGGGCTGGGCCTGTCGATCGTACGCCGTCTGGTTCTGGACTCCAATGGGGCCCTCAAGGTCGAAACCGAGCCTGGCCAGGGGTCGAAATTCATCGTAGAACTTCCGGCACCATGACGCTCGTTCTGATTGTCGACGACGTCCCTGCCATGGCCGAGCAATACGCCTACGACCTCAAGCGCCTGCGTGGGTACGAAACACTGATCGCGAAGAGTGGCCGCTCGGCACTCGAGAGCCTGACGCGCGACTCGGTCGACTGCGTGATCCTCGATCTCGAAATGCCCGGCATGGATGGATTCGAGGTCCTGCGGTCCGTGGAGCGGCTTGGGCTGCGTGTGCCGGTCATCGTCTACACAGGCACCGGCGACTTCGACCGGTGCGTGCAGGCGATCCGGCTCGGCGCGTACAGTTTCATCGACAAGGCCGAGCCGATGGAGCGGGTCGCGCAGGAAGTCGAGAATGCGATCGAGCGCCGGCGCCTGACCAACGAAGTCACGTTGCTGCGGCGCGGCTTCGGGCTCGAGTCGCCGCTCGTCGGGACGAGTCCCGCGTTGATGAAGCTCAAAGAAAGCATCGTGCGCGTCGCGCCGGTGCCGAGCTCTGCGCTGATCGTCGGAGAGAGCGGGACTGGGAAGGAGCTCGTCGCGCGCGAGCTGCACCGCCTCGGCGCCAATCCGAAGGGACCGTTTGTCGCGATCAACAGTGCCGCGCTGCCGCACGAGCTCGTGGAGAGTGAGCTGTTCGGCCACGAGCGCGGCGCATTCACCGGCGCGACGACGACGCGGAAGGGCGCGTTCGAGGCGGCCACGGGCGGAACGCTGTTTCTCGACGAGATCGGCGATCTGCCGGCGGCGGCTCAAGCCAAGCTCCTCAGAGTCCTCGAGGAGCGAAAGGTGACGCGCATCGGGGCAACCAAGACGATCGACGTCAACACGCGCGTCGTTGCAGCGACGCACCGCGATCTCGAGCAGGAAGTGGCCGAGAAACGGTTCCGCGAGGACTTGTTCTACCGCTTGAACGTGCATGTGCTGCGCGTTCCGCCGCTACGGGAGCGGCTCTCGGATATTCCGGCCCTCGTAGAGCATCTCGTCGAGGGCACCAGCGCGCGATTCGGCATGCGGACGAAGACCGTCACGCCGGAGGCGCTCGAAGCCCTCATGGCGTACGATTGGCGCCGCAACAATATCCGCGAGCTGCGCAATGTGATCGAACGCATGCTCATAGCCACTGATCACGCAGATCTGCGGCTCGAAGACGTGCCCGCGGAGATAAGGGATTCCCGCAGATCAAACACACGCACGACGCTCGACGAACGACGCACGTTCGAGGAGCAGAAAGTCGAGGCCGAGCGCCAGATCGTGATTCAGGCACTCGAGCGCAATGACTGGCACGTCACGAAGACAGCGAAGGAGCTGGGACTCTCCGACCACGCCAGCTTGCTCAAGGTCATGCGGCGACTTGGTGTCCAGAAAGACACGAAGCC
>DATEHJ010000198.1:0-16689 GCA_035279645.1 Gemmatimonadaceae bacterium | reverse complement strand
CAACGGCAGCGACGTGGGCGACGAGGTCGGCGCGGAGCTGAGCGGCGTCACCGATGCGGCACGGCGAGCATCACGGCACCTCGACATCGGCGACTGGCGCTCGATCGTGCTCGAGACGGAAGTCGCAATCGTGACGATGGCGCCGTCGGCGAATGACGGGCTCCTCCTCGTCGCCGCCTCGAAGGCAACACCCCTCGGCCTGGTGCGTCGCGTTCTGGACCGCTGTCTAGAGCGTGCGCGAAAGTGGCTCGAGGAGGCGCGATGAAGAGCCCATTTGCCTCCATCCTCGCCACGCTGACGCGCCAACGCGGCGTGCGCGCGAGCCTCGTCGTAGACGAGAACGACGGCATCGTGGTCGATTCGAACCTGCAGATCGGCCAGGACGGCGATCGCGTCGCCGCTCTTGCCGCGTCGCTCTATCGTAAGGCGCGATTGTCGGCCCGGGCAGCTCGCCTCGGAACTGCCACCTTTATGCAGTTGGAGGCAGAGCGCGGCCGAATCTGTGCCGCAGGACGCAACGACCTCGTCCTCGTAGTGGTCGCCGACCCGGCAGCGAACATCGGCATGATCCGGGTCGAGATGATCAAGGCAGCGGGAGGTCTCCCATGAGTATCACGGCAGTCGAGCCATGGGTCGAGATCCCGCTGCGCAAGTTTGTGGAGGAAGCGCGTACTGTGCTTGGCCTGCTGCTACATCCGAGCGGCCAGGTCATCGCGCAATTCGGCTTCGTGCGCGCCGTGGACGTGATGTCCGCGTGCGCGCTCGCGGCCGCGATTCACGCGTCCGCTGGAGAGTTAGGCAAGCAGCTCGATGGCAAACCCTTTCGCGGCCTACACCATCCCGGTCGCGACCGACAGTTGTTCCTCGCCGAGGCAGCGACGCCTCGCGGCACGTTCATCTTCCTCACCGTGTTCGATCAGGAGAGCTCACTCGGCCTCGTTCGATTGTACTTCGACGAATTCTGCAAGAGTCTCGCGGCCGCCGCTCCGTCTGCCCCGCGTCGCGTTGAGCCGGTGCTCGAAGAACGATTTGAGCATGAGTTGAACAGAAACCTCGCTGCGCTCTTTGGAAGGGAATAGCCCTCTCTCCCATGTCTCTTGTCAACTACGCGACGCGCGAGATCACGTGCAAGATCGTCTACTACGGGCCCGGTCGGTCCGGAAAGACGACGAACTTGCACTACATCTACGGCCAGGTGCCCGAGGAGAGAAAGGGCCGGATGGTTTCCCTGGCGACGCAGACCGATCGCACGCTCTTCTTCGATTTCCTGCCGCTCGACCTCGGCACCATCTCCGGCTTCACGACGAAGTTTCAGCTGTACACCGTGCCAGGTCAGGTGTACTACCAGACGACGCGCAAGCTCGTGCTCCAGGGCGCCGACGGTGTGGTGTTCGTCGCGGATTCGCAGGCGCGCCAGCTCGAGGAGAACATCGAAAGTTTCCAGGACCTTCACGCCAATCTCGCCGAGCAGGGGATCGACGCCCGCGGTGTGCCGCTCGTGATTCAGTACAACAAGCAGGACTTGCCGCGCGAGCTGATTCTCACGCCGACTGAGCTCAATGACGCGCTGAACTTTCGCGCCGTCCCCGAATTCGGCGCCGACGCTCTGCACGGTCCCGGCGTGTTCGAGACGCTGCGCAGTATCTCCGAGCTCGTGCTCAAGCGATTGAGCCAGCCGACGCGGTAAGCCATGCAAGTCGATCCCCGCCACCGCTTCGACAACTTCGTCGTCGGCTCCGCCAACCGGCTCGCCGTCGCCGCGGCGCGCGCGGTGGCTGAGTCCCCGGGCGCGGTGTACAACCCACTTTTCATCTACAGCAGCTCGGGGCTCGGCAAAACGCACCTGATGGGCGCGATCGGCAACCATGTGAGTGGTCGCGCCGAATCGCTCGACATCGAGTACGTGTCGCTCGACGACTTCGTCGAGCAGCTGCATGCGGCGATCGCGAGCGGCGAGGGGGAACGCTTCAAGCAGCGCTATCAGCGCGTCGACGTGCTGCTCATCGACGACATGCAGTTTCTCACCGGACGCCGCGAGACGCAGACCGAACTTTTGCGTTTGCTCAACGCAATGCAGGGAAGTGGCCGGCAGATCGTCATGTCGAGTGATCGCCCGCCGGCCGAGATCGCCGACGTCGACGAGCGGCTCATCACACGACTCTCCGGCGGGCTGATTGTCGACATCGGTACGCCCGACTTCGAGACGCGCATCGCGATCATGCGCGCGAAGTGCGAGGAACGAGGGGTGAAGTTCTGGCCCGGCGTAGTCGAGGAGCTCGGACGTCTCGAGTTCCGCAATGTGCGCGAGTTGCAGGGCGCGCTGAACCGGCTCATCGCGTTTCAGACGTTAGGCGGCGAACAGATCCGCCCCGAGGACGTGTTGACGGTGCTCGCCGATCTGCCCGAGGCCAAGAGTGCGGTGCGCGAGGAGTCGCCCGGCGCGCCGAAGGCGAACGAATTTCAGAGTTTCCTTACCGACATCGCTTCGGCAGTCGCGCAGCACGTAGAATCGTGGAAGGCGCGCGTCGCCGAAGCGATTGCCTATTGGACCGGCGAGGGGTATCGGACGGCGCAGCTCGAGCGGCTCCTGCAGGAATCGGCGCCGCCGACAAACTGGGAATCGCTGCTGCGCGGATTCGGCGCCACCGTCGAACGGCTCAAGGCGCTCGAGCAGCAAGCGACGGAGGTCGACGCCGCGTTAGGCGGCGACGACGTCTTTCGCGATCCGGAGCGACTGCGCGACGCCGAGATCCTTCTCGACCGCGCGCTCGCGGGCGCGACACCGCCGCCCGGTCCATCGGCCGCCTTCACGCGTCAGGGGTTCGAGGTTTCCTCGAGCAACCAGCTCGCCGTGCGCGCCGCGGACGACATCGTCGCCGCGCCGGGTAAGCGATACAGCCCGCTCTTCATTCACGGCCCGAGCGGCGTCGGCAAGACGCATCTGCTCAACGCGATCGGCAACGAGATGGTCGACGGCAGTGGCGGTGCGTCCGCCGTCGCCTGCGTGAGCGCGCAGCAGTTCATGGACGAGCTCATCGAAGCGCTTCAGGACGGATCGGTCGAGCGGTGGCGCGCCCGGTATCGCTCGGCCGATGCGCTCCTCATCGACGACGTGCAGTTCGTCGCGGGCAAGGAACGGACGCAGGAAGAGCTCTTTCACGTCTTTAACTCGTTGCACTCCGAGGGAAAGCAACTCGTGTTCTGCAGCGACCGGCCGCCCCGGGAGCTCGACGGCCTCGAGGATCGCCTGCGGTCGCGCTTCGAGGGCGGGCTCGTGGTAGAGATGCAATCGCCCGATCGCGCGCTACGCGAGAAGCTGTACGCGAGGTATCTCGCCGCAACCGAGCACGAGCCGGGACCGGAGCTGCTGTCATACCTCGCGGAACGGTCGGCGGCGAGCGTTCGCGAAATTATTGGAGTTGTCAATCGACTCATTGCTGCCGCCGATGTCGCCGGCACGCCGGTGACAATCGCCGTCGCGCGCGCCGAGCTGGATCCAGAATCATCGGTTTCGGCCCGTCCGACGACACCGGTGGTGGTGCGCGCGGCCGCCGACACGTTCTTCCTCGACGACGAAAAGGTTGTCTGGGACTGGACGGACGCGTCGACGCGGATGATGGAGGAGCTGAAATGAGTTGCAGCGGAGCGCAATATGGCCATTAAAGGGTCCTTGAAAGAGGCCAGCCTCCCCGACGTGTTGCAGCTCCTGGCGATGGGGAAAAAGACTGGCTGCCTCGCCGTCACGCATCGGAGCAATTTCGGCTACATCTTCTTCGAGAAGGGTCGGATATCCTACGCGTCGATCGTGAATCGTCGAGATCGGCTCGGCGATATGCTGATGAAGAACGCCGTGATCTCGCAGCAGCAGCTCGAGAGCGCGGTCGCCGCGCAGTCGAAGACACGTGACAAGCGCATCGGCGAGCTCCTTGTGGAACAAAACGCGCTCACGCGTGAGGAGCTCCACCAATACGTCCGTCGGCAAATTGAAGAGGCCGTGTACTTCCTCTTCACGTGGATGCAGGGGACGTTCAACTTCGAGGCCGACGTTCATCCTGAAGAGCAGGATCTGCTCGTGTCCATCAATCCGGAATCGCTGCTCCTCGAGGGCGCGCGGCGCATGGACGAGTGGAGTCTCGTCGAGAAGAAGATTCCCAGTTTCGATCTCGTCTTCGAGATCGATCAGTCCCATGTCAAGGCCATGGAAGCGGAGCTCACCGAAGAGCAGCGCACCGTGCTCGAGCTCGTGGACGGCCAGCGCGATGTGCAGGCCATCATCGAAGAGTCGGGATTGGTGGAGTTCGAGGTCGGCAAGGCGCTTTATGGTTTGCTCACCGCCGGTTTCGTGCATCGCGTCGGCCGTACGAAAGCACATGCCGATCCACAAGTTTCGGAAACGCGAATCGAAGAGCATCGCAACCTCGGCATCGCCTTCTACAAGACGGGAATGCTGGACGAGGCGTTGCGCGAGCTACGCCGCGTGCTCGAGCTGCGACCGAACGATTCATCGGCCCGCTTCTTCATCGGAATGGCGCTCGCGCGCCAAGCCAAGTGGGCCGAAGCAACGACGGCGCTCAAGGAAGCGTCGGGACAGGCGGGCGTCCGACACGCGGTGCTTCACAATCTGGCCTATGTGCTCGAGCGTCAGGGACGCTATGCCGAAGCGTTGACCGCGCTGCAGGAAGCTGCGCGTCGCGGCGGTGCAACGGACGCTCGCGTCCAGACGTCGATCGGTGTTGTCGCCCTGCTGGCGGGCGACGTCGCGAGCGCCGACAGCGCGTTGGGCGCCGCACGGCCGCTGTTCGGGAACCGGCCGCCCGGCGCCGCGTGGTTCCACTATGCCGCTCTCACCGCGGCGCTGCTCGGCGATCATCAGCGCGCCGCGGAACTTCTCACCGAGGGAATCGCGACGCATCCGCACGTCGCGGCGCTCCACAACAATCTTGCCGTCGTGCGCGAACGACAGGGCAAGTATGAGATGGCGCTCGACACAGTGGAGAAGGGCCTCCAGGAGGATCCCGGCCTCGCTCAGTTGCAGAAGAATCTCGGCGATCTTCTTTACCGTACCGGCCGGTACGACGACGCGTTCGAGGCGTATCAACGCGCGGTGAAGGCGAACCCGGAGCTTGGCGGCGACGTCTACCTCAAGCTGGGCAACATTCGATTCCGGCGTCACGATCGCGATGAGGCCGTGCGCTGTTGGGAGCGCGCGCTCGAGCTGGATCCGGACAACGCGATTGTCCGCACCAATCTCGAGTCGGTGCGTCAGGTGCTCGGATGAGTCGCCGACAACCGGTCGCCGCCGCGGCACCGCCGCCATCGGCCGCGCAGCTCGACCGCGAATTCGAGGAGCTGACACAAAAGATCTCGCGCGATCGCGGCTTCGCCTGCGCGGCTTACAAGGAGAAGTGCCTTCGCCGACGCATCGCCGTGCGGATGCGCGCGCGCGGCGTGCACACGTACGCGGACTATGCGCGCATATTGGACCGCGATGGCGCCGAGTACGACCGGTTGCTCGACGCGCTCACCATCAACGTCACCAAGCTGTTTCGCAATTGGTCTATGTACGAGGTGCTCGCCGGCGTCGTCGTCCCCACGCTGTGGAAGATCGACACCGGGTCGCTGCACGTGTGGTCCGCCGGGTGCTCGAGCGGGGAAGAGCCGTATTCGCTCGCCGTACTCTTTCATCGGTACGCGGCGACGCACAATCATCTCGCGCGCGCCTCTCGGATCGACGTGCTCGGGACGGACATCGATCGCGCGAGCCTCGCTGCGGCCGAGCGGGGCGCGTTTGCGGAGGGCGCCTTCGAGGAGACGCCGCCGGAGCTTCGCGAGCGCTATTTCACACCGACGCCGCCGTTTACGATCGTCCCCGAAATCCGGCGGCTCGTGCACTTCGAGCGTCGCGATCTGTTGGAAGAGCTCCCGAAGGCGTCCGGCGGCTTTCAGCTCATCAGCTGTCGGAACGTGCTGATCTACTTCGACCGCGAAACGCAAGAGCGGCTGTTGATGCGCTTTCACGAGGCGCTCGCGCCGGGAGGCTATCTCGTATTGGGCAAGGTGGAGACGCTGCTCGGCCCGGTCCGCTCCCGCTTCACTTCACTCGATGCGCGCGAGCGCATCTTCCGCCGCGCATGATCGACGCCGATCCGACGACCGAGATCCGCGTCAAGGTCGCCGACTGCGCCGTCGGTCGTGATGAGCAAACGCTCATTACGATCGGCCTCGGCTCGTGCGTCGCGATTGCGCTGTATGACAACGTCGCGCGCGTTGGCGGCCTCGGGCACATCCTCCTCCCCGACGAATCGATGGCGCGCGACCGCTCCAATCCCGGCAAGTTCGCCGGGACAGCGACCGCGCTGCTGCTCGCCGAGATGACGCGACTCGGTGCCGACATCCGGAGGGTGCGCGCGAAGCTCATCGGCGGCGCCAGCATGTTCTCGAATCTGATCCCCGCCGGCAGCATCAACATCGGCGATCGCAATGTCGCCGCCGCACGCCAGGCGCTGCATGCGCGCGGCGTGCCAGTCGTCGCCGAGGACGTCGGGAGCGACTACGGTCGCAGCGTGCACTTCTTTCTCGATGACGGGCGCGTCGAAGTCCGCTCGTTGAAGAAGGGCAATCGTGTCCTCTAGCGCCGCCTCCGCGGGCCGAAACGCCGCCGGCGGTACGCCGCTCTCTGTGCTCGTCGTCGACGACAGCGCCTTCATGCGGCGCCTCATCACGCAGATTCTCGAGAGCTCCGGTGAGTTTCGCGTCGCCGGAACCGCGCGCAACGGGCTCGACGCGCTGCAAAAGGTCCACGCGCTCGATCCGGAGCTCGTAACGATGGACGTCGACATGCCGGAGCTCGACGGCCTCCAGGCGTTAGGCTACATCATGAGCGAGACGCCGCGCCCCGTCGTCATGCTCAGCGCGGCGACCACGCACTCCGGCCACGACGCGACGATTCGGGCGCTCGAGCTGGGCGCCGTCGACTTCGTCCGCAAACCCTCCGGGGCGATCAGTCTCGATCTCGCACGCATCACCGACCGGCTGCTCGCCGCGCTGCGCGCCGCCGCGCAGGCGAATATGCGCGGCGTTCGCATGCTGGCGCTGACGCGCCTGCCGGTGCGGGGCACGCCCGCGCGACCGACGCCGGTGGTGCAGCCTCCCCCCGCGTTCGCGACCGCGCGCTCCGTGAAGCCCGGCACCGGCGCGACGCGTATCGTGGCGATTGCCTCGTCCACTGGCGGTCCACGCGCACTCGCGGAAGTCTTGCCGAATCTTCCACGGGAGTTGGGCGCGGCGGTGCTCGTCGTCCAACACATGCCAGCCGGATTCACGAAGAGTCTGGCGCAACGGCTCCACGCGATGAGTAGACTTCCCGTCAGCGAGGCCGAGGCGGGCGAGCCGGTGCTTTCCGATCGCGTGTATCTGGCGCCGGGCGGAGTGCACATGTCGGTGACGGGCGCGTCCGGCTCGGCGACTATTTCGCTCGAGACGTCGCCCCCAATCTGGGGCGTACGGCCCTCGGCTGACCCGCTCTTTCGATCGGTTGCGGAACGATTCGGAAGCGAGGTCGTCGCGGTGGTGCTCACCGGGATGGGCCGCGACGGGGCCGATGGGACGCGCCTCATCCGGCAAGCGGGCGGCCGTGCCGTGCTACAGGACCGGGCCACCTCCACGATTTTTGGCATGCCTAACGCGGCACTCCAACTCGCGGGCGCTGATCGCGTCGCCGCCCTCGGAGAAATCGCGCCCGCGATCGTGGCGATGGTGAACGGGCTCAGGGGAATTGGGGCTAGGGAATAAGGGTTAGGACCCTTTGCTCCTGCTCCTCTGACCCTTCGCCCCCTCCACCCGTGACTGCCTGCGGGGCCCGACTGTCATACTCATGCCATGACATCTCAAGCCGGTGACGACAAAGGATCCGTACTCTCGATCGAGGACTTTGCTGCCTCGATCGCGGCGTCGCTCGCGGCCTCGACGCAGGCCGCGCCCATTGTCGACAGCCTTTCTATAGGCGCCGGTGGGACGCTCTCATTCCGCGAGCGCGTACGTCGCCGCACTGGCATCGCCCAGCTGCTGGTGTTTCGCATCGCGGGCGAGCTGTTCGCCGTGGAGCTGATAACCGCCGAGGAAGCGATCGACATGCCGCCACTGCATCGTCTCCCGCAGATGCCGTCGACGATGCTCGGCGTGTTCACCTTGCGTGGTGCACTCGTTTCCGTATTCGAGCCACGGGGTGCGCTCGGAATTCCGTGTGCCAACGCCGCGACGGCCGTTGTGTTCTGTGGTGGCGAACGCCGCTTCGCGATCGCGACCGACGACGTCGACGATGTCGTGACCATCGATTTACGCAGCGTTCGCGAAGCACCCGGCGCGCAAACCAAGGACGGAGCCCTGCTCGGGATTGTGCACCGCGATTCGGACCTCATTGCCCTCCTCGATGCACAGGCCCTTGTTGCCGCGCATCGATCGGCCACCGCCGCGCTCGAGGAGCCGGCCGAGGAGATAGTATGAACAGCGAGGCGACCAAGCTCGTGAACTTTCGACTCGGCGACGATCTGTTCGCCGCCGACATTTTCGCCGTCGAGCGCGTACTGCGCTACCAGGCGCCACGCGCGCTTCCGGACGTGCCCACCTGGATCGAAGGGGTGATCGAGTATCAGAACCGCGTCATTCCCGTCGTGAACCTGCGCCGACGCTTCGAGCTCGCGCATCGCGAGCCCACGTCGGAAACGCGCATCGTCGTGTTGAATGCGCGCGGTGATTGGATCGGCGTCGTCGTGGACTCGGTGGTGGAAGTGTCCACGGTGGAGGCGGCAAGCATCTCGACGGCTCCGACGTTCTTTCGCGGCATGGCGGGGGAGTATCTCAAGGGGATCGTGCGACGCGGGGAAGGACAACGGCTCGTGATCGTGCTCGATGTCGAGCAGCTGCTGTCGTCCACGGAGCGCATCGCGCTGCAGCTGGGGAGCGCTCGCGGAACGCCGATCGTGACAAACGCCGTCGTCGATGCCTAACGGGGCGGCGCCGTCGTTCCGCGAACGGTACGGCGCGCTGCAGCAACGGCTCGCCGGCCTGGGCGCGCCGAAGGAGCTCGAGACGCTCAAGGCCGAGATCGGCGCGCTGTTCAAGCAGCTCGAGCAGGAGATCGGGGAGCTGAGCACGCTGCGCGACGACGTGAAGCAGCTCGTGGAGCGATGGAAGACGCTGCGCGCGGAGCACGGCGGCAATGGCAACTCCGGCGTTCACGGAGCTGTCGTGCCGCCGTCGAACGCGCCGCAATTCACCGGCGAGCGGCCGGTCGTCCGCGCCGATCACATCGGGGCATCGACGTTCATCGAAAAGGGCTGGAGCAAGCTCTCGCTCGGCGATCACGAGGGTGCCGAGGCCTCTCTTCGGAAGGCGCTGGATCTCTCGCCTAACGATCCGCAGGCCGAGGCGCTCCTCGGGTGGGCACTGATGCTGCAGGAGAAGTACGACGACGCGCTGCTGATGTTCCAGAAGGTGCTGATGCGGCAGCCCCAGAATGCGCTGGCGCGCATCAACGTGGGCTACATCTGCCTCAAGAAGCGCATCTTCGGCGAGGCGATCGAACATCTCTCGCGCGCCATTCGCCTGGACAACGACAAGAAGGCGATGCTGTATGCGCACTTCTATCTGGGTCTCGTGTATCTCGAGCGCGACATGTTCGAGGATGCGCAGACCTTCTTCCGCAAAACGATCGCGCTTGGCCCTGGTCTGATCGAAGCCTACTTCGAGCTCGGGCGCGCGTTCTGGTTCAATGGACAGCGCGACGAGGCAATCGAGACATGGAAGAGCGGCTTCGCGGCGAACAAGTTTAATCCATGGGGAAAGCGCTGCGCGGAGGTCCTGACGACTGTGGAGAAAGGGGGAGAACCCTAGGGCGTGGATGCTGGCGCGCTGGGCGTGGAGCGTGGGTGCTCTTCGCTGGCCTGGCTCTCATCGCACCGTTACACGCGCTACGCGCCATGCGCCACGCGCCACACACCACGCAAGACGGCGCTCCGGCTCGCATCGATCGAGGACGCTTCACCGTAGTCTGTTATCCTGGCGACGCGAAGCTCGCCGCTTCGCTGCTCGAGCGAGCGCTCGTGACGGATACGTTCCCGGGACTGCCGCGGCCATCGCAGCGGCTGATCATCGCCATAGCACCGGACCAGCAACGCTTTCACCAGTGGGCAGGGCCGGGCGCACCCGAGTGGGGGGCGGCGCTCGCGTTTCCGGAATCCCGGCGCATCGTGATGCAAGGACACAGTGCGGGCTCCGACGCCGGGAATCCGTTCGAGGTGCTGCGGCACGAGCTCGCGCATCTCGCGTTGCACGAATACCTCGGTGATCTCGCACCCCGATGGTTCGACGAAGGTTATGCGAGCTACGCCGCGCGTGAGCTCGGCCGTAACGACGTTCTCGCGGCGAATCTTGCGCTTGCCTTACGCGGGACGCCGAGCTTCGACGAGCTCGATGAGCGCTTCGGCGAAGGCGCGACCAGTGCGCAAGCCGCGTACGCGCTTGCGTACCGGGCTGTCGACGATCTGGCGACGATCGATCCGGCGCACGGGCTAGTCCTCTTCTTTCGCGACTGGAAGCAGAGCGGCTCGCTCGACCGCGCGATCCGCTCTGCGTATGGTGTGACGCTCGCGATGTTCGAGCACGACTGGCAGCAGCGCACGCGGCGACGTTATGGAGGACTCGCGTTATTCAGCGACCTGACGCTCGCGAGCCTTGTTGTGCTGTTGCTCATCGCGCCGCTATACGTCGCGCGCCGCCGGCGGGACAAGGTTCGCATGGCGGCGCTCGTCGCCGCCGAGAGTCTGGAAGGGCGAGTGACGCCGAGCCCGCTCGATGTGTTCATTGAATCGGCGGATTCGACAAGCGTGCCTCCCAATGCCGCGCCTGGATCGGACGATCAGCCGGGACGAGTCGGTCCCGATGACGATCGCCACGGTGCGTGATCGCGGTACGGCCTCAAGAACACACGTTCATCGAACCTTAACGTTGAATTCACGTAACTTCGCTTCGTAACTTCGCTTGACAGCGATTTCGTGCCGGCCTATCGTACGGCGCTATGGCGAATAGCGAGACCAGTACGCGGACCCGCGGAATTGTGTGGTGGGGTGCGGCGGCAGTGACTTTGCTGGCGGGCTATGCGACGCTTGCGAGCGGTAGCGAAACGGTCGCTCCGCTGCTGCTCGTTGCCGGTTACTGCGTGCTTGTTCCGCTTGCCATCCTCAAATCCTAGAGAAGAAACGTAAAGGTGGGCGCCCGCCCACTTGGTCGAAGTCAACCAGCCGCGGCGCGCGCGTCGCAGGAACCCAAAGGGACGTGCGCTCGAGAGGGCGAATAGCTCAGTTGGTTAGAGCACCCGCCTTACACGCGGGATGTCGGGGGTTCGAGTCCCTCTTCGCCCATGCCTGGCGGTTGCACAACGAGTGATAGGCAGCATGGTTATGCAGTCGGGCAGGTTGAGGTTGCGTGAGGGATCTTTGCAGGGCGATCTCGGGTAGTTCTCGTCAAACGTTTGGGAGGAGCTCCGACAGTGATGGCAACTCGACGCCGCGTGCTCACGGCGGCCGGCGCAATCGCGATTACCGCGGTAAGCGCACCGCGGATCGTCCGGGCGCAAGCTCGTGGTCAGCAGCCTGGCGCCGACACACCGCGCATTCTGATCGCGACCTGTCACACCACCGGCGCGAACAGCACCCTCGGTGTAGACGTCGCTGAAGCGGTGCGTAGCCGCGTGCAGCAGGAAACCTCGATCCGGCAGCTGTACGTGCTGTCGCGGAACGACATCAACAACTATCTGACTTCGTCAGGCTATAAGGCGGATTCGGCGCTCAGCGTCTCCGACCTCAAAGAGCTGGCGAAGCTGATGCGAGCGGACGAGATCCTCGACTGCACGGGCGCGAAGACGCCTAACGGCGTTCGCGTCGATTCGCGCCTCCTGCTCGCGCGCGACGTGTCGCTTGCGCAGCCGCTTCCCGCGGTGGACGCGCGGGACGCGGGTGACGCCGCGAAAAAAGTCGAGCGCGAGCTCAGCGACGCGCGTAAGGCGCTCCCCGAATACCGTCGGTGCGAGACCGCGCTCCGCGATCAGAAATGGGCTGATGCGGCCGCGGCCGCGCGCGCCGGCATTGCGAAGGACCCAAACAGCACACTGTCGCAGCTTTGCCTGATGTCCGCCTATCAGTACGGCAAGAGCGGACCCGATTCGGTGCTCAAGATCGCCGAAGAGATCATGCATTCCGACTCGACGAACACGCTCGCGATGCGGAATGCCGTCGATGCCTACATGGCGAAGAACGACACGACGCACGCCGTGCAAACGATGCAGCGCCTGGCGCGCTTCGATCCGAGCGTTCGTCAGCAGTTGGTCGGCATGCTTGGCGCGATGAACAAGCCCGATGTCGCACTTCCGTTCATCGCCGAAATGCTGCAGGACAATCCGGGTGACCCGCAGCTCCTTCGGCTTCGCTTCCTCCTCCTTGCCAGCGCCAAGGACTACAAGAAGGCGCTCACCGCGGGCGAAGAGTGGATGAAGGTCGACACGGCTGCGGCGACGGCGGACCTCTATACTCGCATGATCGCGATCGCCTCGGCCGACAGCCAGCCGCAGGTGGCGTCGCAGTACGCCGCGCGCGCCGTGCAAAAGTTCAGTAACAACGCCGACCTGTACATGTTGTACGCGCAGACGCTGCGAAAGGCGGGTCAGCTGCAGCAGTCCCTCGATGCGGCGAAGCGCGCCGTCGAGATCAATCCGAAGGTCGAGAACGGGATTCAGTTCGTGCTCGTGACCTACGGTGACTTGAAGCAGACGGACAGCGCCATGGCCTGGGGTCGTCGCGCGGTCGCTGGGGGCGCCGACAAGGCTGCCGTCGGCCAGGGCCTTCTGCCGATCGTCGGCGTGGCGGTGAAGGCGGCGCAGGATACGGCGGGCAAGGATGTCGCCGGCGTCCGTCAGGGATGGATGAACGCGTATCAGCTCTCGAGCACGGTGGACAGCATCGCGCCTTCGGCGCAGCTCAAGCTGTACATCGGCCTGGCGTCGTTCCAGGTTGGTTTGAACGCGCTTCAGAACCTGAACAAGTCACGCAGTTGCGCGGATGCTCAACTCGCGGACGACATGTGGTCGGCTTCTCAGATCGTCCTGCCGCAGGCTGCCGCGTTCGACCGAAATACCGCCGGCCAGCTGATGGGGGCGATTCAGCAGTACTATCCGACGATTCCGCCGGCGAAGAAAGCGTTGTGCAAGACGACGACGCGATCCGGCACCAAGCACTAGTCGTTAGGTAGCATCGAACGAGAAGCCCGCCGTGACCTCACGGCGGGCTTTCTCATTCCGGCAATGTCGACGCGTTCGGCGAACCCGGCAGGTGCATGACGTGAACCCAGAGGTCTTTCGATCGCGCGGCGTAGTCGAGCCGCTGTGCTTCGACGCTCTCGCCGTCCACGTTCACGCTCAGGGGAGTGACGGCATCGACGACCAGCGAAGGCACCTGCGCGTAGTGCACGCCAGGTTCGGCGAGATGTTCGCCGCGCTTGATCTTCAGCGCCAATCGAGCGAACTCTCCACGCCCCATCGATTCCACGATGCACACGTCGAGCAATCCGTCGGTCACCGACGCGTTAGGCGTCACCAGCGTCCCGCCTCCCGAGGCGCGCGTCACACCCACCGCGAACATCAGGAACTCCCCGCTGAAATCGAGACCGCGCCCACGAAAGCTCGCGCGGTAGGGCTCGAGGTCGGCGAGCTTGCGGACGCCGGAGATGGCGTACGCCACCGGCCCCAATGTTTCCTTTACCTCCGGCGGCGTTTCCGCGGTCGCCTCTGCGCCGACTCCACCGGTCGACATGTTCACGAACCGGCGACCGTTGAGCGTCGCTGTGTCGATGCGCACCGGCTTGCGATGCAGGATAACATCCATCGCATGATCGGCGTCGGCAGGAATGCCGGCCTGCGCCGCAAAATCGTTCGCCGTGCCCAGGGGGATGATGCCGAGGGGCGTATCGAATCCATCGAGCCCGTTCACGACTTCGTTCACCGTGCCGTCGCCACCGACGGCGATTACCGCGTCCACCCCGGCGCGCGCCGCCGCCGCGGCCATCGCCGCTGCGTCTCCCGCCTCGAGCGTCACGTGCGGCTCGACGACGTGTTCCTTCGCCCGCACCCAATCGATGAGATGACGCACGTCCTCCCGCTCGGCGCGCACGCCGTGAATGATCATCGCGAAGTGCCGACGACGCCCGCGAATCATCGAGGCTCGAGCGCGGTGACGGGGTCGGGAGTGAGCAGAAGCACGTGGCAAAGGACGCGGGAGTTGGCGCGTCGAGCAAGGCGCGGTTAGAATGTCCGCCCCGTCTCCCGACGCTGACGGTTCCACCTGGGATAGCGCATATCACGCGCCTGTGCTCGCCAGAGAGGTCGTCGACCTCCTGGGAGCGAGCGATTGCGTGCTGGATGGGACCCTCGGTGGAGGAGGACACTCGCTCGCCCTGCTTGAGGCAGGCGTCCAGCGCGTGATCGGCATCGATCGCGATCCGGATGCCCTGGATGCTGTTCGTGCACGCCTCGGTCCCTTCAGCTCGAATGGTCGCTTCCAAGGCTATCTGGGCAACTTCGCCAGCATCGATGAGATTCCCGCGCTCGCCGAGCTTCGATTCTCCGGCATACTTCTCGATCTCGGAATCTCTTCGCACCAGATCGACGATGCGAGTCGCGGCTTCACCTTCCGCGAAGAGGCCCCCCTCGACATGCGCATGGATCGCGACCAGGAAGCGACTGCACTCACGGCCGCGGATGTGCTCAACACCTTTGACGAGCACGCGCTCGCCGCGATCTTTCGCGAGTACGGCGACGAGCATCGCGCCCATCGTCTCGCGCGCGAGATCGTCCGCAGACGCGCGAATCATCAATTCGCGGTCAGCGATGACCTTGTCGGCGCGATTCGCGGAGCGTTTGGGCCACGAACCGGGGCTCCGGACTTCGCGCGACTCTTTCAGGCGCTACGAATTGCTGTCAATGACGAGCTCACTGGGCTGGAGCGGGCCCTTCCGCTTTTGCGCGATCGTTTGCGACCGGGGGGCCTGATGGCGATAATCGCCTACCACTCGGGCGAGGATCGCCTCGTGAAGCACGCGTTCCGCGATTGGAGCAGCGACTGCATCTGCCCACCCAAACAGCCCAAGTGCACTTGCCGTGGTCACGCACTCGGCGAGCTTATCGGCCGCAAGGCAACGACACCGGCACCAGACGAGCTCTCACGCAACGTGCGCTCACGGAGCGCACGGCTGCGGGCATTCCGCCGGAGCGCCGAGACGTGAAGCGAAGAGTCGCGCGACGCTCAGTGGTCGCTCTGGTTCTCCTTGGTTTCGTCCTCGTGGCCACGGGCGTCATTGCACGGAGGACGTACGGCATCGACCAGGCGCGCGCGCTACGCGATCTCGATCGACGACGTCAAGCGCTCGAGGCCGAGCGCGTGAAGCTCGACGGTGAGATCCGCGACGCCTCCAGTCGCGCGAAACTGGCTCCGGTCGCCGAACAACGGCTCAACATGCACGTTCCCTCGCCGGACCAGGTCATCGTTCTGCCTCATCCGTCGGCAGCCGCTCGTACGCGGCATCCATGATTCGCTCGCGCCGCATCAAGATCGTGCACGCCTTGTTGGCGCTGTTCGCATTGGCCGTCATCGGTCAGGCGGCGCACGTGCAGCTTCTGCAGGGGCACACCTGGCGAGCGCGGGCCGCGCGACAACAGCTGGCGCCACGCGCGATGCCCGCGCCGCGCGGCGAGATTCTCGACGCAGCTGGTCTGGTGCTCGCGCAGAGTCGCGAGATGGTGCAGCTCGAGGTTGCGCCGCGCGAGGTGAGGCCGCAGGACCGGGCGGCGCTTCACCGAGCGCTGGCGCGCGTCCAGGTGAAGCCGGAGTGGATCAGGCGAGCACTCGATCCCAGACGGGCTTGGGTGCCCCTGCCCGGGCGGTATCTCGCGGCCGACGTTGCCTCGGCGACGCGTTTTCGCGGCGTACGCGCGTCCGCGGCGAGCGTTCGCGCCTATGAGATGTCAGAGGGAACGCGGCGACTCGTCGGTCGGGTGGATGCGCAGGACAGCGCCGTCGACGGGATCGAGTTGGCGCTCGACAGCGTCCTGCGAGGCACCGCGGGATCCGCGACCCTCGTGCGCGACATTCGCGGCCGGAGTATCGAGTCGCCTAACGCGCCAGGCGTCGCGCCACGGCCGGGCAATACCGTGGTGCTCACGCTGAATCACGAGCTGCAGGAGATCGCGGAACGTGCGCTCGGTGACGCGGTGTCCAGGATGGGCGCCGACGGCGGCGATATCGTCGTGCTCGACCCGCACGACGGCGACATTCTCGCAATGGCGAGTCGGCGACAGGATCCACGCTCGACGTCGGCGACCGCACTCACCGAGCCATTCGAGCCGGGATCGACGCTCAAACCGTTCATCGCCGCGGGCCTGATCGCACGAGGCCGCGCGAGCGAGCACGACATGATCAACACCGGGGATGGCACGCTCGAGCTCGAGGGACGCGTCATTCACGATGATCACCTGGTTGGCCGCGCGTCGCTCGCGACCGTGCTGCAATGGTCGAGCAATATCGGCATCGTGAAGTTCGCGCAGCGTCTCGCGCCACGAGAGGAGTTCGAAGTGCTGCGCGACTTTGG
>DATEHJ010000197.1:0-5128 GCA_035279645.1 Gemmatimonadaceae bacterium | reverse complement strand
ACCCGCGGCGATCGCCTTCACGGATGGCCGACAGATCGGGGCCATGCTCGATCGCAACGGACTCCGGCCGGCGCGCTATATCGTCACCAACGATGATCTCGTCGTGCTCGCGTCGGAGGCGGGCGCGCTCTCCTTCCCCGCCGAGAAGATTCGCGAGAAAGGACGACTTCAACCGGGACGGATGCTTCTCGTCAACACGACGCAGGGTCGCATCCTCGAGGACGCGGAGCTGAAGGAGGAGCTGGCGTCGCTGCGCCCCTATCGACGGTGGGTTGCCGATCAACGGGTGCCGCTGCCGGAGCTTCCGGTCGAAGACGCGGTGCCTGACGAGCCGGAATTCGTTAGGCGACAGGTCGCCTTCGGCTACACGAGCGAGGAGCGGCGTATGATCCTCGCGCCAATGGTCGGAAACGGTGAGGAGCCGGTTGGCTCGATGGGCAATGACGTGCCCCTCGCCGTTCTGTGCGAGCAGCCCCAGCTGCTCTACTCGTACTTCAAGCAGGCGTTCGCGCAGGTGACGAATCCCGCGATCGATCCGATTCGCGAGCGGCTCGTCATGTCGTTGGCAATGCCGCTCGGCCCGCAAGCCAATCTGCTCGATGAGTCGCCGGAGCACACGAATCACGTTCGCCTCGAGCAACCGATTCTCACGGCGACGACGATGGGTGGACTACGCGCACTGACCGCGTCCGCCCTCGCGGTGCGTACGCTCGCGACTCTCTTCCCCACTGCGAAGGGACCGTCGGGCCTCCCGCCAGCAGTCGAGTCGCTGTGCCTCGCCGCCGAGCGCGAGGTGCGGGCCGGATGCGGTATTCTCATTCTCAGCGACGCGGGCCTCGATGCACGCCACGCACCGATTCCGATGCTCCTCGCCGTCGCGAGCGTTCATCACCACCTCCTACGCGCGGGACTCCGCGCCCGAGTGAGTTTGGTGGCCGAAACTGGCGAAGCGCGAGAGGTTGCTCATTTCGCGCTGCTCGTCGGGTATGGCGCAAGCGCCGTCCATCCGTATCTGGCGCATCAGACCGTGCGCGACATCGCGCGGCGTGGCGACGCGCCGGGCGTGACCGACGAATCGGCCGCGGAAGCGAAATACGTGAAGGCGATTGGCAAGGGTTTGCTCAAGATCCTCGCGAAGATGGGGATCTCGACGCTGCAGAGCTTCTGCGGCGCGCAACTCTTCGAGGCGATCGGCCTCGATCGATCGCTGGTCGATCGACATTTCACGGGCACTCCATCGCCGATCGGTGGGATCGGGCTCGAGACGATCGCGTCTCACACGCTCGCCCGACACGGCGCCGCGTTCGATGTCCGATTCGAGTCTCCGCGTCTCGACTTCGGCGGTGAATACCACTACCGCGCACAGGGTGAGCACCACGCGTGGAACCCGGCGACGATCGCGAAGCTGCAGCACGCGACCGGCACTGACAGCGCCGCCACGTTCGAGGAGTTCAGCAAGCTCGCCGACGAAGACGGCGTTAGGCGCCGCACCATTCGCGGACTGCTCGATTTTGTCCCCCGCGAAGCAGTGCCACTCGACGAGGTCGAACCAGCGTCGTCCATCGTCAAGCGCTTCGTCACGGGTGCGATGTCCTTCGGCTCGATCAGTCGCGAGGCGCACGAGATGATCGCGATCGCGATGAATCGTCTCGGCGGCCGCAGCAATACCGGTGAAGGTGGCGAGGAGCGCCGGCGTTTCGGAACCGAGCGCAATAGCGCCATCAAGCAGGTGGCATCCGCGCGCTTCGGTGTGACGACGGAATACCTCGTGAACGCGTCGGAGCTCCAGATCAAAATCGCGCAGGGCGCCAAGCCGGGTGAGGGTGGTCAGCTCCCCGGTCACAAAGTCGACGAGGTCATAGCGCGCACGCGTCACGCGACGCCTGGTGTCACGTTGATCTCACCTCCGCCGCATCACGACATCTATTCGATCGAAGATCTGGCGCAGCTCATCTACGATTTGAAGAATGTCAACGCGACGGCGACGATCTCGGTGAAGCTCGTCGCCGAATCCGGGATTGGCACGATCGCCGCGGGCGTCGCGAAGGCGCGCGCCGATTTGATCACGATCTCCGGAGACTCAGGGGGAACGGGCGCGTCCCCTCTGTCGTCGATCAAGCGCGCGGGAATCCCGTGGGAGCTTGGTCTCGCCGAGACGCAGCAGACGCTCGTGCTCAACGGCCTGCGCGGACGCGTGCGTCTTCAAACCGATGGACAGCTCAAGACGGGTCGAGATGTCATCATCGCCGCGCTGCTCGGCGCGGACGAATACGGTTTCGCGACGGCGCCACTCGTGGTGGCCGGGTGCGTGATGATGCGCAAATGCCACCTGAACACCTGCCCGGTCGGCATCGCGACACAGGACCCCGAGCTACGCGCCAAGTTCACGGGGCGTCCGGAGCATCTCGTCAACTACTTCTTCTTCGTCGCCGAGGAGGTGCGTACGCTGATGGCATCGCTCGGCTTCCGGACGATGAACCAGATGATCGGTCGCACGGATCTGCTGCGGCAGCGTCGTGATGAGCACACGCTCACCATCGATCTCTCGCCCCTGCTCCACCGGTCGCACTCATGCGACGCCGCGACCACTCAGCGACATCACGTTACGACTCAGCAGCACGCGTTGGACGACAGTCTCGATCGGCGGCTGATCGAGCTCGCGCGCCCCGCGCTCGACGGACATGAGTCAATCAGTGGCGCATTTCCAATTCGAACGGCCGATCGCGCCGTTGGCACGATGCTCTCCGGTGAGATCGCGCGTCGCTACGGCGAGGCCGGGTTGCCTGACGAGCACATCGTCCTGCGTTTCACCGGATCGGCGGGGCAGAGCTTCGGCGCATTCGCGATGCGCGGACTCTCGCTCGAGCTCGAGGGGGAGGCGAACGACTACGTCGGCAAGGGATTGTCCGGAGCACGGCTCGTCGTGCGCGCGCCGAGGGGCTCGCTCTTTCTGCCTGACGAGACGGTGATCATCGGCAACACGGCGCTCTACGGCGCGACGTCGGGCGAAGCGTACATCGGCGGCATCGCCGGAGAACGATTCGCCGTGCGAAACAGCGGCGCGCTCGCGGTCGTGGAGGGCGTCGGCAGTCATGGCTGCGAGTACATGACCGGAGGCGTCGTCGTCGTACTTGGCCGCACGGGGCGCAACTTCGCCGCGGGGATGAGCGGGGGGATGGCATTCGTGCTCGACGAAGGGCGTGACTTCGAGCGGCGATGCAATCGCGATCTGGTGGAGCTCGAGTCCGTCGCGGACGTCGGCGATCGCGACATGCTGCGCCGGCTCGTCGAGCGCCATGCCCGGTTCACGGGCAGTCCGCGCGCACGACACGCCCTCGCGCATTGGGAGCAGAGCATCCGGCAGTTCGTGCTGGTCATGCCAATCGAGTATCGTCAGGCACTCGCGCGCGTGCGCGACGCGTCGGTCGGCTTCGCCGGCCAGGGGCTGCGGCATGGGTGACCACAAAGGCTTTCTCACGCTCCGCCGGGTAACGCCGAAGCGGGAGCAAGTGAACGCGCGCGTGCAACACTGGCGCGAGTTTTATTCGCCCATGGCGGAGAGCGAGCTGCGCGAGCAAGGGGCGCGTTGCATGGACTGCGGCGTGCCATTCTGCCAAGGCGACACCGGTTGCCCGGTGCAGAATGTGATCCCGGACTGGAACGATCTCGTTCATCGTGGGCGTTGGCGCGAAGCGTTCGAGGAGCTGCACGCGACGAACAATTTCCCTGAGCTCACCGGTCGTCTCTGCCCCGCGCCGTGCGAATCGGCGTGCGTGCTGTCGCTCATCGACCAGCCGGTGGCCATTCGCACGATCGAGCAGGCCATTGCCGACTATGGGTTCGCCGAAGAATGGGTGACGCCACGCCCACCGCATAACGACACAGGACGGCGCGTCGCGATCATCGGCGCGGGTCCCACCGGGCTCGCGGCGGCGCAGCAGCTCCGTCGTCTCGGCCACACGGTTGTGGTCTTCGAGAAAGCCGATCGGATCGGCGGGCTGCTGCGCTACGGCATTCCCGACTTCAAGCTCGAGAAGTCGCTGCTCGAGCGGCGGCTGGCGCAGCTCGTAGCGGAGGGAGTGCGCTTTCGCACCGCGGTCAACGTCGGCGAGGATTTGACGGTCGACGAATTGCGCCGCGACTTTCACGCGATCTGCCTCGCCGGCGGCGCGGAGTCTCCCCGTGGGTTGGAGGTTCCGGGGCGTGGGCTCGTTGGTGTTCACCTCGCCATGGAGTTTCTCACGCAGCAGAACCGCCGAGTCGCCGGGGATGTCATTGATGAGCATTCGCTCATCGACGCGCGCGGGAAGCACGTCGTGATCATCGGAGGCGGCGACACCGGCGTGGACTGCGCCGGCACGGCGATCCGGCAGGGGGCTCGAAGTGTTCAACAGTTTGCCCTCATCGCGGAGCCGCCGGCGGAGCGTGCCGCGTCGACGCCCTGGCCACTGTGGCCGATGCAGCTCCGCACGAGCCACGCGCACGAGGAAGGATGCGAGCGCGAATGGAGCGTCACGTGTACTGGGTTCTCGGGGGAGCAAGGCTGCGTGCGACGCGTTCACGCCGTGCGCGTCGAGACGCGTGCCATGGCCGACGGCGCGCCTCAGATCGTGCCTCTTCCCGGCAGCGAGTTCACGCTCCGCGCGGAGCTCGTGCTCATTGCGGTCGGCTTCACCGGGCCGGTGAAGAACCGACTCCTTCGCGACCTCGGTGTGTCACTCGACGAGCGAGGACTCGTGAGGACGGATTCGACTCACCGCACCAACGTTCCGAGTGTTTTCGCCGCTGGAGACATCCGTCGCGGCGCGTCGCTCATCGTGTGGGCAATCCGCGAAGGACGCGACGCGGCGCAGTCGATCCACCGCGAGCTCGTTCAGTAAGGGTTTGCTGAAATCTCGAGCGAGCGAGGAACCTGCTTTGCGATCTTCCAAAGCAGATTCCACCAGGCGAGTAGGCGTCGGCCGGTCGCACTCCAGCCCAGGATTTCTGGACGGTAGAGTAGGGACCAGAGTTGCCGCTGGTCCCCCTCGTCAAACCGGACGGGCGGATTTCCCGCATCCGGCTTTCCTGACATCTTCATCGAAAGCCTATCGCAGAGCGGCGCGGCAGAGCGACGAGTGGCTGCAGG
>DATEHJ010000196.1:0-14019 GCA_035279645.1 Gemmatimonadaceae bacterium | reverse complement strand
ATTGATGACAAGGACGGCAAGTGGCAGGGCCGCCTCGAGTGGCAGAATGGCTCCGGCGTAGGCATCCAGGCGTTTGCGCAGCGCGATTTTCGCGAACTGGGTGACGAGGCCGAACGCTCGCGCGCGGTCAACAGTATCGCCGCGCAGGAATTCGGGAGCGACTACACGGATCCGTATCTCGTGGCGGGAGGCGGTCTTGCAATCGAGTACGCGCCTGCCGGCGAGCCGTCGTGGCGTCTCGAGGCTGCGATCGAGCAGCCCTCGACGCTCGCCGTCAACGCCACGCCGGTGGCCGGTCACTTCATCGGCCTCGTCACCGTCCCGTCGTCTCGTTATGCGCGGCTGACGTTGCGCCGCGAGCGGCCAACCTCGCTGTCCTCCTTCGGCACCGAGGTGCGCACGTTGCTGGAGCTGCGCGTGCTGCACGCCGACGGTGACTCGACAGCGCCGTGCGTCTTCGCCAGTGCCTGCCCGCTCTCCTACACGACGATTCGCGGCGCCCTCGTTGCCGATATCGAGCGGCCGGTTGGCAGCCAGCGCATTGTGCTTCATACAATTGCCGGCGCCGTGGGGGGTCGGAATGGCGTCATACCCGCGCAGGAGCTGTTCTATTTCGGCGGTCCGGTGAGCGCCGCCGGTTATGATTTTCATCAATTCGTGGCAGGAGCTGGTTGGAGTCAGCGGGTTGAGTGGCGAGCTCCAATTCCATTTTTCGCCCTCCCCCTCGGGCGGTTCGGAAAAATCCCAGGTTCGGCGACCCTCGCTCCCTACGCGCAGGTTGTGGCGGTTGGCGGCGCTCCCGTCACGGTATTTCGTGGGCCGCAGCTCGTGACCTCACCGGTGTCGGGTGCGTATCCCGTCCTCGGATTGGGTCTAGTTACCTTTTTCGATCTCGTACGACTCGACGTATCTCGCGGCCTCCGCAACGGACGCTGGTTTTTTGCGTTCGACGTGAACCCGGAGTTCTGGAGCGTCCTCTAACGTCGTTTGATCCGCGCCGCGATGGTGTGGTCCGGTACTCACGAGGCCTAACGCGCAACGTGAGGCCATGTCCGCCACCGGCTCGTCTTCGTCTATAGGCATTGCTCGCGATCGCTGGCTATTGCCCGTGCTCGCCGCGCAACTTGGCGAGGATGTCACCGAGTCCGTCGAACGCGACTCGGCCGGCAGCCTGTGGGACACGGTTATCGAGCGACGGCTCCTCCCCGAGAAGGAGCTCGTCGCGCAGACCGCACAGTATTTCCACCTGCCTGTCGCCGACGTGCGACGCGTGAGCGCGCAGGCACTCGAGCTGGTGCCGGAGCGTTGGGCGCGTCAGTTCGGCGTCCTACCACTTACCATCGAGAACGACACCCTCGTCGTAGCGACCTCGAATCCCTGCGACGTCGACTCTGAGCGCGCGCTTGCCTTCGCTGCGGGACGATCCGTCCGCTTCGTCATGGCGTCACCCGATACAATTGCCTCGCGCCTCGACGCCGCCTACAGCAACGCCGAGTTCGAGTCCGGCGATGATGCCCAGCCATCGGAGCCGTCGCGACACGTCGAGGTCCAGTTGCTCGCGCGCGAGTCGGAGAGCTACGATGAGGAAAGTGCCTTCGCCGACGACGCACAGTCGATCTCGCGGCTGGTCGACGACCTGCTCGGCTCGGGAATCAGCGAGCGCGCGAGCGACATCCACATCGAGCCCGAGGAGCAGGAATTAGTCGTTAGGCATCGCGTCGACGGCGTCATCAAGGTTGCGCGCCGGCTCCCGCGGTCCCTCGCGTCCGCGCTCGCGTCGCGCATCAAGATCATCTCCGGCCTCGACATCGCTGATCGCCTCCGACCACAGGACGGGCGCGCGCGGGTCGCGGTCGACGGCGTCGCCGTCGACCTCCGCGTCTCGAGCCTGCCCGCGTCGCACGGTGAAAAAATCGTCATCAGAGTACTCGATGGCCGAACCGCGGTCCGCACGCTCGAGGCCATCGGCTTTGCGCCCGACGAGTTGGCGCGAATCGAGCGACTGCTGCAGGCTCGCGAGGGCCTTCTCCTCGTTACCGGCCCCACCGGCTCTGGCAAGACGACCACCCTGTACGCCGCGCTCCGCATCCTCAAGCAGCGGGGGGTGAACATCGTCACGGTCGAAGACCCGATCGAGTATCGGTTGCCCGGCATCGTCCAGGTGCAGGTCAACGAGCGGGCGGGGCTCACCTTTGCCGCCGCGCTGCGCTCGATTATGCGGCAGGATCCCGATGTCCTGCTGATCGGTGAAATTCGGGATCGCGAGACGGCCGAGATCGCGATTCAGGCGTCGCTCACCGGGCATCTCGTCTTGTCCACGCTGCACACGAACGACGCCGCCAGTGCCGTCACTCGCCTCATCGACATCGGTGTCGCGCCGTACAAGATCGCCACCGCCGTGAAGGGAGTGCTTTCGCAGCGGCTGTTACGGCGGCTATGCACCAGATGCGGACCACGTCCTTCGGTTGGCTGCAGCGTATGCGGTGGCGCGGGCTATCATGGGCGACTCGCGATTGTCGAGGTCCTCAGAGCGACGCCGGAGTTCGAGCGCAGAGTGGCGGCCGGCGAATCGCCGGAGCGAATCGCCGAGGCCGCGCGGCAGGAAGGAATGCAGTCGCTCTGGCAGTCGGGCGTGGCTCGCGTCCGCGCTGGCGATACAACTCGCGAGGAGCTACTGCGAATCGCGAGTCCGGTAGACGAGACGCCGTCGGTGCATTATCTCCCGCTTCGGCATGCATCGTCACCGCGACTCGGCGAACCGACTGTGTCCCAGCTCTCGATAGGCACCATCGACGTGTACGTCATTCGCCCACTCCGCGAGGGGTGGCGTGTGCTCGTTCTGCAGCGGGCACTCGATACGCGGTGCCCGACCGCGTGGGAAGCAGTACACGGCCATATCGAGGCCGGGGAAGAGCCCGAGGAGGCTGCGGTCCGCGAAGTCCGCGAGGAGACAGGGCTCGAGACGGCCCGACTGTACAGCGTCACCGTGCAGCCTTTCTATCTGCATCGCTCGCACACCGTGCAGCTCGCCGTGGTCTTCGCCGCTTTTGTCGACGAGCCCGCAAGCTTGACGTTAGGCAGCGAGCACCAGCGCGCTGAGTGGCTCGGCGTCGAGGATGCCCTCGAGCGATTTCAGTGGCCACGCGAGCGCGAAGCGCTGCGCGAGATCGCTCAGCTGCTGCGCACCGGCGATGCGGGGCCCGCCGAGGATGTATTGAGGGTCAAGTGACCTCGTTGCCACCCCTCGTCGCTGTGCTCCTCGGGATGACAGTGGTCAGCCCTCGCTGCCGCGCTCGTGCGAAGTGCGCAACACGTTCACGCCCGGCGGCGCGTTCGGTTTCACGCGCACGCTCTTCGCCGGAATGCCGACGTACACGTGATACGGACGCACGTCCTTCGTCGCTACGGCCATCGCGCCGACCATTCCCTGTTCGTTCACGTGAACGCCCGCCAGCACGGTCGCGTGATACGTGATGCGAACTCCGTCATCGATGCGCGTGACCGCGTTCGTCACATCCTTCTGTTCGACGATGCTGTGTGTGTGACTGTAGATGTTTGCGTAATCGCTGATCGAGACGTTGTTTCCCAGCACGATCCCGCCGCGGTCGTCGAGCAGCACATTGCGGTGGACGACGACGTTGTCACCGACTTCCATGTTGTAGCCGAAGGAGAACTCAACGTAGTGAAAGGCTTTGAAATTCTCACCGCATCGCTTGAAGATGTGGCGCGCGAGGATTCGGCGTAGCTCGACACCAAACCAGACGTTCTGTCCACCCAACGCCGTACGGTCGAACGAGTACCAGAGCCAAAGCAGCGGCTTTACTCGCTGGAAGCGGTCCTGGTCGCAGTCGGAGTAGTACTCCGGTTCGAGCGTGACATTGCACGGGTCCATCGACGCCAGCATGAGTCTGGTCGCCACGGGCAATCGCGAGTCGTCGACAGCAGTTTCCCAATCTGCCGCATGCTCCGGATACCAGAGCTCCGTGAGGATCTCGCGGCAGAGTCTATTGCGATTGGTGGAACGATCGGCGAGCATAGCGCCGAGCTGCGCCAGCCAATCGCGCGCGGCGGACGCGATGGGTCGATCGGCGAGTGCGCGTAGGGGAAGCATTGCCATGATGAGCCGTCGGTTGAAGGCTGCACATCACCTCCCCGAAGGCTAACCCGCTCGTCCAGCCCTCTCTACGTCGTCGCCGTCGAGCGCCACGCAGGTTGTTCGACGAGTGCACTCACTGCTTCGGCGAGCTCGTCGCGTCCCTCGCCGGTAACGGCGCTGAAGGGGATCACCTGCTCTGGGCTCAGCCCCAACTCCTCGGTGAGTGCCTTGATGCGCTTCGCGCGTTGCGACGACGTCAGCTTGTCGATCTTCGTGAGAGCGAACAACGTCGGCACACCGATTGACGCGAGGAAATCCAGCATCTGACGGTCGTCGCCGGTCGGGTCGTGCCTAACGTCGAGCAGCTGGACGATCCCTCGTAGCTCCGCGCTCGTGCGCAGGTAGCCCTCGATGAGCGGCCTCCATTCGGCGCGGCGCTCCTTCGAGATCCGCGCGTAGCCATACCCGGGCAAGTCGACGAGAACGAACGCATCGTTGACCAGAAAGAAATTCACCTCGCGTGTTCGTCCGGGCGTGTTACTCACTCGCGCAAAGCGCTTGCGCCGAATCAACCGGTTGAGCAACGACGACTTGCCGACATTCGACCGTCCCGCAAACGCCACCTCGGGCCACTTCGCCTCCGGGCGCCAGCCCGTGGGGCTCGCCATCGGTCCGATGAACTCCAACTGCTTGATGACAAGCGGGTCGCGTCGCGACTCGGAATCCTTCATCGCTCAATGCGTGATCATGCCGGGAGCGGGAACGACCAGCTTATCGGTGTCCTCGCGCACCGTGCTCTCGCGCTGTTCCAGCGCCAGCTGCAACACTTCGTCCATCGTGCGCACGGGATGGAAGCTCACCGACGATCGCACCTCGGGGGGCAGGTCGTCGAGGTCGCGCACGTTGCCGTGCGGAATGAGCACATGCGCAACGCGATTCCGGTGCGCCGCGACTGCCTTCTCCTTGAGTCCGCCGATCGGCAGCACGCGGCCACGGAGCGTGATTTCGCCGGTCATCGCGACGTCGCCACGAACGGGCAAGCCGGTGAGCGCGCTCACGATCGCCGTCGCGATCGCGATTCCCGCCGACGGCCCATCCTTCGGCGTCCCGCCAGCGGGAATGTGCACGTGCAGGTCGCGGTTCCGATGGAATTCGCGATCGATGCCTAACGCGCCGGCGCGCGAGCGGGCGTAACTCAACGCCGCCGACGCCGACTCCTTCATCACGTCGCCCAGCGTTCCCGTGAGCTGCAGCTTTCCGCGCCCGCCGACGACGCTGACCTCGATCTCCAGGACCTCGCCGCCCACGCTCGTGTACGCGAGCCCCGTCGCGACACCGACTTTGCTCTCGAGCGTCAGCTCCGCTGGATCGAACGGCGGCGTTCCGAGCAGCTCCTTGAGGTCCGTGACCGCGATGCGGGCCGCGGCGCCACTCGTGGTGGCAGGCACCGGCTCGAGAGACGCCGGCACCAAAGCGTCGCTCGCGACGGCCGGCTCGGTGAGCTGCTCGGTGATGTTCTGCTCGGCTCGGCGCCGCGCAAGCTTCCTGGAGATCCGGGCAATTCGTCGCTCGAGCTCGCGGACGCCTGCTTCGCGCGTGTACCCCTGAATGATGGCCGGCACGACGTCGGCGTCGAACGCGACACTCTCTGGCGTTAGCCCGTTCTGTCGCAGCTGCCTTGGAATCAGGAACTGGCGCGCGATCGCGAGCTTTTCCTGATCCAGATAGCCAGAGAGACGAATGATTTCCATTCGATCGCGCAGAGGCTCGGGCACCTGCGGCAGATAGTTCGCCGTCGTCACGAAGAGCACTTGCGAGAGGTCGTAATCGACCTCGAGGAAGTGATCGTTGAAGGCGCGATTCTGCTCGGGGTCCAAAACCTCGAGCAGCGCCGCCGACGGATCGCCGCGATAATCCTGGCCGAGCTTGTCGACTTCGTCCAACAGAATGACCGGGTTCACGACCTCGGCGCGGCGCATGGCCTGGACGACGCGTCCCGGCATCGAGCCGATGTAGGTGCGCCGATGTCCCCGAATCTCCGCTTCATCGCGCACGCCGCCGAGGGACATGCGCACGAACTTCCTGCCTAACGCTCGGGCGATCGAGCGGCCGAGCGATGTCTTGCCGACCCCGGGCGGTCCAACCAGACAGAGAATTGGTCCCTCCATCCGTCCGACGAGGGAGAGCACGCCGATGTAGTCGAGGATGCGGTCTTTCACCTCTTCGAGGCCGTAGTGATCCTCGTCGAGTACGCGCCGCGCATGCGCGACGTCAAGGACGTCGTCGCTTCGTTCCGTCCAGGGCAGCGCGAGCAACCAGTCGACGTAATTGCGCCCCACGGTCGATTCAGGCGAGAGCGGCGACATGCGGCGCAGCTTGCGGACCTCACGCAGCGCGCGCGTCTGGACGAGCTCGGGCATCTTCTTCGCCACGATCTGCGCCTCGAGGCCCTCGACGTCTTCGCCATCGTCCTGGCCGAGCTCGCGATGGATCGCCTTGAGCTGCTCTTGCAGATAGAACTCGCGCTGGTTCTGGAACAGCGAGCCACGGACCTCGTCGTCGATCTTTCGCTCGAGTCGGAGCAGCTCGATCTCCGAGCGCAGCACCTCGGCGAGCATGCGGAACATGTCGAGGAGCGACGACGTCTCGAGCAATGCCTGACGCGTCTCGACGCGCACGCTCAAGTGCGCGGCAATCCCAAATGCCTGACGAGCCGTGCTGTCCGCGCCCTGGACGAGCGTTACGACCTCGGGCGGAATGCGACGGTGCAGCGAGACGTACTCTTCGAACAACGACACGACGCGCCGGGCAAGCGCCTCGACCTCGTCGATCTCGTCGGGCGAGGTCTGCTCCTCGATGGCGACGACTTGTGCGCGGAGATGATCGCCCGTCGGGACATAACGAGTCACGCGCACACGCGCGAGTCCCTCGACGAGGATCTTCGCGGCGCCGCTCGGCGCGCGCGACAACTGGGCGATTCGCGCAACCACGCCGCCGCGATACAAGTCCGCTGCCGCGGGCTCATCGGTGTCGCCGTTTCGCTGCGTGACAAGCAGGATGAAGCGGTCCTCCGCCATCGCGCTGTCAACGGCGGCGAGCGACGCCGGCCGGCCCACGAGGAGCGGCATCGAGACGTGCGGGAAGATCACGACGTCCCGCAGCGCGAGCACGGCGAGACGGTCGGGTACGTTGAAGACTTCGGCGTCGCGTCGAAGAGTGGGCATGAAGGCGTGGCGCGTTGAGCGTGGCGCGTTGCGCGTGGCAAGGAAAGATAATCGCCGGGCAACGGCCTCAAACGAAAAGTCCGCGAACGGAGCTCGCGGACCTTCCAAATTCACGCGTCACGCTCAACGCGCCCCGCGTCACGCTTCCTTCTTCTTCCTCTGCGGCGAGATCTCGAGCAGCGGCGGCGCTCCGTGAATCACCGATCCTTCGGTGATCTTCACTTCCTCGACGTCTTCACGCGTCGGGAGATCGAACATCACGTCGGTGAGAATCTCCTCGACGATCGCGCGCAACCCACGTGCACCCGTGCCACGCTTGAGCGCCTTCTGAGCCACCGCGCGTAAGGCACTCTCGTCGAAGCTGAGCTTTACCTCTTCGAGCTCGAACAGCTTCGCGTACTGCTTCGTGAGCGCGTTCTTGGGCTCCTTGAGAATCCGCACGAGCGCATCCTCGTCCAACGCCTCGAGGGCAACGACGACAGGCAAACGACCGACGAGCTCCGGAATCAATCCGTAGCGCAGCAGATCGTCCGGCTCGACCTCGGAGAAGGGATTCTTCTTCTTCTCGCTCGTACGAGTCGTGTCCACGCCCGAGAAGCCGATCTGCCGGCGTCCCGTGCGCGCTTCGATGATCTTCTCGAGTCCATCGAACGCGCCGCCGCAGATGAAGAGAATGTCCTTCGTGTTGATCTGGATGTATTCCTGCTGTGGGTGCTTGCGGCCGCCCTGAGGCGGCACCGACGCGATGGTCCCCTCGAGAATCTTCAGCAAGGCCTGCTGCACGCCTTCACCCGAGACGTCTCTCGTTATGCTCGGGTTCTCCGACTTGCGTGCGATCTTGTCGATCTCGTCGATGTAAACGATGCCGCGCTCGCACTCAGCAACATTGAAATCTCCCGCCTGGAGGAGCCGGACTAAAATATTCTCGACGTCCTCGCCGACGTATCCCGCTTCGGTCAGTGTTGTTGCATCGGCAATTGTGAATGGTACGTCCAAGATTCGCGCGAGCGTCTGGGCCAGCAACGTTTTGCCCACGCCCGTCGGGCCGATGAGCATGATGTTGGACTTGTCGAGCTCCACGTCGTCGTCGCGAACCGACGACGAGTTGATGCGCTTGTAGTGGTTGTAGACCGCCACCGAGAGCGCCTTCTTCGCGCGTTCCTGACCAATGACGTATTGATCGAGAACGTCTTTGATCTCCTGCGGCGTCGGGACCTGAGTTATCGCTTCGGCAACCTCGCGCTCTTCGTCCTCGGCGAGAATCTCGTTGCACAGGGCGATGCACTCGTTGCAGATGTAGACGGACGGGCCGGAAATGAATTTCCGGACCGAGTCTTTCGACTTCCCGCAGAACGAGCAGCGCAAGTGTTTGTCGTGCGACATAACAAATCTCTACAGAAGACGCCCGAGAACAGTAGCCGGCTCGGCCGGAGGGACGGCGAACGAGGTGCTAGACAATAAGGAAGGGCGCGTCACGCGGTCAAGCAATACCATCAGACGAGTATTCCTCGTGAACGTTTTCACGAGTGACGCTCAGCGCGCTGCCGCCGCGGCAGCAATAACACTCTCCGCGACGACTTCGCCTCGATGTGTAATCACGTGGTCGACAATCCCATAGTCTCGTGCCTCATCGGCAGACATGAATCGATCGCGGTCTACGTCGCGCTCGATTTGCTCGAGGGGACGACCCGTATGCCGCGCCATCAACTCATTCATCTTGCCGCGCAGATACAATATCTCTTTTGCTTGAATCTCGATATCGGACGCAGTGCCCTGGGCGCCCCCAGAAGGCTGATGGATCATTATGCGCGAATGCGGAAGCGCGTGTCGCTTTCCTTTTCGCCCGGCGGTGAGCAGAAACGCTCCCATACTCGCCGCTAGTCCCATACAGATCGTGTTAATGGGCGATCTGAGGTATTGCATGGTGTCGTAGATCGCCAATCCCGACGACACGCTGCCGCCTGGCGAGTTGATGTAAACATGAATATCGCGCTCGGGGTTATCTGCCTCCAGAAACAGCAATTGCGCGATGATGATGTTCGCGACGTCGTCGTTGATCGGTGTACCGAGGAAAACGATGCGATCCATCAGCAGCCGCGAGAAGATGTCGTAGCTCCGCTCGCCGCGGCTCGACCGCTCGATCACATATGGGGGATACAGCGTAGGCATGGATTAAGACCTCATTCAACCGTGTTTCTCTCGAGTAGCCACTTAAAGACTTTTTCTTCGGTGAGCCCGTGCTCGATTTCCTTCAATCGTCCAGCCTTCTGGAGCGACGCATAGACCTGGCCCGGGTCGGCGTTTCGCTTCGAGGCAAGCTCGGCGATCCGATCATCGAGATCCGCTTCCGTAGCCTTGAGCCCCTCGCGCTCCGCGATCGTATCAATGATCAGATCCCGGCGCACCTGCCGCTCGGCAACAGGCCTGAATTCGCCCGCAAAGCGATCGCGCTCTTCGTCCGGCACTCGATAAGCCTGAACGTAGCCGTCGATAAGCTGATTGACCCAGCTCGGCGGCACGGCGAACGGATTGGCGCCCGCGATCTCATCGAGTAGTTGCTGACGAACGGCCGCATCCGCGTCACGCCGCGCGCTTTCCTCGAGGTCCTTGCGAACGGTGGACTGCAACGCCTCCAGCGATTCGAAATCACCAACCTCACGCGCAAGCGCATCATCGAGCGCGGGAAGCTCCTTCCTCTTCACGTCCTGCAACGTGACGCGAACATTCTTGCTCTTGCCGCGCTGCGCTTCATCGGGGAAGTCATCCGGCCATCGCACGGCGCGTTCTGCGGTCTCTCCGGACGCGATCTCCATGACGAGCTCCTCGATCCCCGCGATTGCCTGACCGGAGCCCAGGACCAGCCGATAATCCTTGCCCTCGGGCATCGTTCCGTCTTCGTCGGACGTTGCCAGTAAGACAGTCACCATGTCGCCCGGCGCCGGCTTGTTCTCGACTGGGTGCCAGGTCGCCTTCTGCTCCCGCATGTGCTCGATCTGCTCGCGCACCTGCTCGTCTGTCACCACTCCTGCCGGTCGCGAGACGCGGAACCCCTGCGTGCGACCTAACGCGACTTCGGGACGAACCTCGAGATGCAGCTCGAATGTGAGCGGCTCGCCCTCGTTGAACTTCAGATCATGGATGTGCGGCTGTGACGCAACCTTGAGCTGCTCGCGATCGACGACTTCCTGAAACGCCTCCTGGACCAGCGACTCGATAACCTGCTGACGAATTGCGTCCTTGAATCGCTTTTTCACGAGCTGCGGCGGCGCCTTGCCTGGCCGAAACCCAGGAAGCCGGACGCTGCTCGCATAACGCCGCGCCGTCTTTTCCTCGGCTTCGCGCACGGCTTCGACGGGTACCTGTACTTCCAGTAGCCGCTCGACTCCGTCGCTCTTTTTTGTCGTGATCTGAATATCCATGTGTCAAACCTAACTCGCTTTGTCATCCCGAGGAGCGCAGCGACGAGGGATCCGCACGTTCACAAACTCGCCAAGTGCAGATTCCTCGTTGCGCTCGGAATGACAGGGCATGCGAGAGGGGGGACTCGAACCCCCAATCCTTTCGGAGCCAGATCCTAAGTCTGGTGCGTCTGCCAGTTCCGCCACTCCCGCGCGCCGAGGAAAGCTAAGAGCGCACAGTGGGCGAGGCCACTCTCAGACATCGGGCAGAAAGCCCCAGTGGCTCGCCGGCAGAAAAAAAGGCCCGGTGCAAGAGCGCACCGGGCCCTTCGTCTCAGGAGTTTTACTGTGCTCGCAGCGTGACCGAGGTGGTTCCCTGCGCACGCACGTCGTATACGAGCAGCGTGATCAGGTCTCCGCGCTTGAGACTCGATACTGCGTCCTCGAGATCGGCGGGAGTGCGAATCTCGCGCTTCTTGGGATACAGGACGCTGACGATGATCGAGCTATTCTCATTCAGCTCATGATACGCCGGTCCGGTCGGCGTGATGTCGGTAACGAGCAGACCACGGCGCCACTGATCGCTGAGCTTCGCCTGCGTCGCGAGCTCCGTTGGAACGCTCTGTACGGAGATGCCGAGCTTGTCGTAGCTGCGCTCGTTGCCGCGCGACGCCGGCTGCCGGTTCCCTTCGTCCGCCGACGCGATGTCGGTGTTCCGATCCGCGGGGGGCTCACCAAGCTTCACGTTGAGCGTTTTCTTATCACCGAACCGCATGACTTCGATCCCCACGTTTTGTCCGGGCTTGAAGTTGCGAATCACGCGCTGGAGGGTGCTCACGCGGTCGATCGACTGGCCGTTGACGGCCACGATCACGTCACCGACCTCGACGCCGGCGCGCTTGGCCGGGCTTGTCTCCGGATCATCAGGCGGATCGAAACCGCTCACCTTGACGCCGTGAATCTCCTTCAGCCCCGCGACCTGCGCGTCGTTAGGATCGACTTCGCTGATGTTGATGCCCAATACCGCGCGGCGCACCTTGCCGTATTGCACGATGTCGTCCATCACCTGCTTCGCGAGCGTCACGGGAATCGCAAAGCCGTAGCCGGCGTAGAAGCCCGTGTTGCTGGCGATCGCGCTGTTGATCCCGATCACTTCGCCGCGAATGTTGACCAACGGTCCGCCGGAATTGCCGGGATTGATCGCCGCGTCCGTCTGGATGTAGTCCTGAATCGCGTACTTCGCGTTCAACAACGCGCCGAGCGACCGGCCACGCGCGCTGACGATGCCGGCGGTCACCGTGAAGTCCAGGCCTAACGGGTTGCCAATCGCGACGACCCACTGGCCGACTTTCGCATTCGCGTCGTCGCCAAGCGCCACGGTTGGAAGATCGTTCGCCTCGACCTTGATTACCGCCACGTCAGTGGTCGGATCGCGCCCGATGACCTTTGCCGTGAACGTGCGGTTGTCGAGCAGTCGCACCGTTACCCGATCGGCGTCGGCGACCACGTGATTGTTCGTCAGGATGTAGCCATCCTTGCTCACGATGAACCCGGAGCCACTGGCCTCACTGGGTTGGTCGGACTGCTGCGGATCGAACTGGCGGAAGAAATCCTCGATGCCGCCAGGCCGCTGTCCGCGCTGCCGCGAGCCGCTCGGCCGCGTACGCGCAAAGCGCTCGGTTTGAATGGAGACGACGGCGGGAGTCACATGGTCCGCGATGGCTTCGAACGCATTCTGCGTCTCGACCAGGGGTTGGACTTGCTGGAGCGTGGGCTTCGGAGGCGTCTTGGACTGCGCCCATCCCAGATGCGTCAGGTTCGAGCCAGACGCGAACACAAGGCCACAAAAGAATGCCACGACGACGGCCGCGGTCAGTCGGGCACGGGGGTACTTGGTCATACGCTGCCTTCCCACGTCGGGTGAGTTTTTGGACCGTACACCAATCGAAACTGCAAGTTCCGAGGGACTTGGGTCTAGGGGCTAGACGCACGTACCTCGCTTCGAATGACACGAATAGACCACCGAAAGGTTGCTTCGGGGAGCGTCGGAGTGAAGTGAAGAAGTGGTAAGAAATCGGTTGTCATCCCGAGCGAAGCGAGGGATCTGCACGATCGGGTGTGCAGATCCCTCGTCGCTGCACTCCTCGGGATGACACTCAGGCTACTTCTTCCCCTCATCCACAATCTCGTAGTCCGCCTCGACGACGTCCTCCTTCTGTTGTCCAGGCTGGCCCGGCTGTCCTGGCTGCTGGCCCGTTCCGGGAGTCTCGCCCCCAGGCGTTGGGCCCGGTTGCGCCTGCGACTGCGCGTAGAAGGTCTGACCAGCCTCGCTATAAGCGCGCGTCAACTCCTCCTGGGCGGCCCGGATCTCGTTCATATCGTCGCCACGGAGTGCCTTGCGAGCGCGCTCGATCGACGCGTCGAGCTTCGTCTTCGCGTCTGCTGGGAGCCGATCTCCCCAGTCCTTGACGTTCTTCTCGACATCGTACGTCATGCTGTCGAGTCGATTGCGAGTATCGATCTCTTCTCTACGCTTCTTGTCCTCCGCCGCGTGGGATTCGGCATCCTTCACCATCCGCTGGATGTCGCTATCGGACAGACCGCTCGACGCCTCGATGCGAATCTTCTGCTCCTTGCTCGTCGCCTTGTCCTTCGCCGAGACGTGGAGAATGCCGTTCGCGTCGATGTCGAACGTCACTTCGACCTGCGGCATGCCTCGCGGAGCGGGGGGAATGCCCGTGAGCTGGAACTTGCCAATGGTGCGATTGTCGCGCGCCATCTCACGCTCGCCCTGGAGCACGTGGATCTCGACCGTGGTCTGATTGTCGTCGGCGGTGGAGAAGGTCTCGCTCTTCTTCGTCGGGATCGTCGTGTTCCGGGCGATGAGCACCGTCGTCACGCCGCCTAACGTCTCGATGCCGAGCGAGAGCGGGGTGACGTCGAGCAGCAGCACGTCTTTCTGCTCGCCGGTGAGGACCGCGCCCTGAATCGCGGCGCCGATCGCAACGACTTCGTCAGGATTGACGCCCTTGTGCGGCTCTTTTTTGAAGAAACTCTTAACTATCTCCTGTACTTTTGGAATTCGCGTCGAGCCGCCGACGAGGATGACTTCGTCGACTTCCTCCGGCTTCATCCCCGCGTCTTTGAGCGCCTGCTGCATGGGCGGGATCGTGCGCTGCACGAGATCATCGCACAGTTGCTCGAGCTTGGCGCGCGTGAGCGAGTAGTTGAGGTGCTTGGGCCCCGACTGATCCGCCGTGATGAACGGCAGATTGATATCGGTCTGCTGCGTGGATGACAG
>DATEHJ010000195.1:0-4251 GCA_035279645.1 Gemmatimonadaceae bacterium | reverse complement strand
CGACTCAGGGAATGCTCGCATCACGACGCGATGGTCAGCCGCGGCTCGGTCTACTCGACGACGAAGGCAACGTCGCGCGCGCTTACGTTCTGGAGCGCGGGGAGGCCGTGGTCGGGCGTGGCGACGCTGACATTCGGTTCGAGAGCGATCCATATATGTCGCCGCTGCATGCGCGCGTCGAGCAGCGCGCCGGCCAGCTTTGGCTGCGCGATCTGGGCTCGCGCAACGGCACCTGGATCTTCATCGAGCAGCCGACGCGGCTCACCGACCACGATCTCGTTCTCATTGGCTCGCAGATTCTCCGCTTCCGGCGACTCGGCTACCCGGGGCCGCATCCACCGGAGGCCGATTCGACGCGTCGACTCGGCTCGCTCGTGCCAGCGGCGGACGTCGCCGTCCTGGAACAGCTGCGCGCCGACTCGAGCGTGCGGGACACAGTGCATCTCTCGCCAGGCCGGTCGCTGTTCCTGGGACGCGAAACGGGTGATTGGCTGTTCCCGTACGACCAGACCATGAGCGGAAAGCACGCCGAAGTCCGCTCGGAGGATAGCGAGTACTACATTCACGATGCCGGCAGCAGAAACGGCGTCGCCATGGCGGTCCGTGGTGAACGCGCGCTCCGGAAGGGTCAGCGAATTCTCATCGGCAACGAGATTCTGCGAGTGGAGAGCGCGTGAGCAGTTTGAAGATCTGCCCCCAGTGTGGGACGGAGTACGAGCTGGACCAGCGATTCTGCCCGAAGGACGGCACGACGCTGCGGCTCCAGAATGAGACTGGTGATCTCGTCGGCTCCATTGTGGCCGATCGGTACCACGTGCTGCGTAAGCTAGGCGAGGGCGGGATGGGTCAGGTGTATCTCGCCGAGCATGTGAAGATGGGGCGCAAGAGCGCCCTCAAGGTCATGAATCCGGCGATGGTGAAGGACGCCGACGCCATCAGTCGCTTCAATCGTGAAGCGGCGAACGCAAGCCACATCAATCACCCGAACGTCGCCGACGTCTATGACTTCGGCGAGACGTCGGACGGTGTCATTTATCTCGCAATGGAATTCGTCGACGGCCCGCCGCTGACGAAGCTGATCGAGGACGAAGGCCCGCTGCCGCCGCAGCGCGCCGCGACGATCGTGCGGCAGACAGCCGACGCGCTCGCGGTCGCGCACGACATGGGCATCGTGCATCGCGACCTCAAGCCCGACAACATCATGATCGCGCGCAATCGCGATGGCAGCGACATGGTGAAAGTCGTCGACTTCGGCATCGCGAAGGCGGCGGATAACGCGGCACAGAAGGTGACGAAGACGGGGTTGGTCGTCGGCACACCGGAGTACATGAGTCCCGAGCAACTCGCGGGGGACAAGCTCGATGGGCGGAGCGACATCTACGCACTAGGCCTCGTCGCGTTCAACATGCTGACGGGCCGGCTTCCCTTCCCCGCGGACACCGTTCAGGAATCGATGATTATGCGCCTCACGGAGTCTCCGCGAAAACTCGCGGAGATGCGCCCCGACGTGGCGTGGTCCGGTGAAGTGCAGGCGGCTCTCGACAAGGCGCTCGAGCGCGACTCGAGTGCGCGATATCAAACGGCAACCGACTTTGGACGCGCTTTCGCACGGGCACTCGAGCGCATGGCGGCGCCCGCGGGAACGGCGGTGCGGCCATCCAACGCACGAGCGGATGTCGCGAGCCCGTCGCGAGGATCGCTCCCGATCACACGCGTCGGGAGCGATAAGCCGTCGAGTGGTCAGGGGGACGAAGCGAGGCTCGCCGCGGATCAGCCGACGGTTGGCATTCCCGTGAGGCGACGTGGCCGGACGATGGCGGTGGGCGCGGGTGGTGTGATACTTGTCGCTGCACTCATCGGCGCGGCGATGGTATATCGACGCGACGGCGCGAAGCCCGCCGCGCGCGACAGTGTGACGCCGAGTGGCATCCCCACGTCCGACAAGGGATTGCCCGACAGCAGCAAGTACAGAGCGGCGATCAATCCGGTGACGCCGGCGGGCGGCGGCAGCACGGCAGGTGAGAGTGCCGCGACGACGCGGCCCATTGATGTATCGGCGGCGCTCGATTCGCTGGAGAAGATCGTGACTGGGGAGGTTACGCCTAACGAGGCAAGAGGCGTCATCGGCACGCTGGACGACATGAAAGGTCGCATCCAGGGGAACGAGCAAATCGTGCACGCTGCGATCGTCAAAGCAGTCGCCGAGGGCGTTCGGCACGACACGTCGGCGGCGTGCGGTGCGCTGCGTCGGGTGCAATCGATCGCGCCCAGCACAAGCCGTGCGAAGGATGTACGCAACATCATGCGCCTGTCCTGCTGAGCGCCCCCGACCGTGTCCGTCAGCAATCCTTCCCTCCGCGCAATGAGCGACGCTCCGGCCGATCCGCACGGTTACGTGGTCGTCAACGTCTTTGGGCGGACCGACGTCGGCCGGACGCGTGAGCATAACGAGGACGCGTTCGTCGTCGCCGATCTCACGACGAACAACGCGACGCTGCAGCCGGAGGTGCGCCGCCACACGCTGGGCCCGAAGGGCACGCTCTTCATGGTGGCCGACGGCATGGGCGGCGCCGCGGCGGGCGAGATCGCGAGCGCGATGGCGGTCGAGGTCGTCCTTGGTGAGCTGCGCGAGAAATGGATCGCGGGCGAGACGCACGACGCCGAGGGGTTCGTTCGCGCGATCAGCCGAGCGACGAGAGCCGCCAATCAGCAAATTCATAACTTTGCCGGAAGCCACACCGAGTATCGCGGCATGGGGACGACGGCGACGGTCGCCGGACTGCTCGACGACATGCTCTACGTCGCCCAGGTCGGCGACAGCCGCGCCTATCTCGTGCGGGACGGAGTGGCCCGACAGATCACGAAAGACCAGTCGCTGATGCAGAAGCTGATCGAGGCCGGCGAGCTGACTGAGGAGGAGGCGGCGCAGAGCGAGCGACGCAACATCATTCTCCAGGCACTCGGACCCGAGCCGGCGATCAAGCTCGACCTCACGCACCAGCAAGTGCGGCGCGGGGATGTACTCGTGCTGTGCAGCGATGGCCTGTCGGGCCAGGTCGGGAAGGACGAGATCGCGCGCATCATCAACGAGGAGCCGGACCTCGTCGCCGCGTGCAAGGCGCTGATCGACCGCGCGAACGAGAACGGAGGCCCTGACAACATCACGGTGATCGCCGCGCGCTTCGACGGCTCTCGACTCAATCCACCCGGGATGAGCGACGAAGTCGGCCATCGCGTGTTTCCGCTGCCGGAGACCGGTCAGACGGCGGCGGTGTCCGCGGACGTCATCACGGCCGCCGACGAACCGCCACCGCGCACGACTCGGCCGACGACGCTCGACCCGGGCGCGGCGGCCATCCCCGAGGAGCTCGCCCCACTTCCGGTCGAGTCGTTAGGCGCCTATCCCCCGCCGCCGGAATCCATCGATTTTTCGACCGCCCCGACGCCGGTGACCGGAACGCCGGTCGTCTCGCCCACCCGTCGCCAGACGGGCACCATCATCGCCGTCGTGCTCCTCATCGCGCTCGTCGCGACCGCGGTCTGGTTCATCGTGCGCACCGCCGAAAAGGTGACGCCGGCCGTCGACAGCACAAAGGCCCCCCCCCGCCCGACGCAGCCCGCCGCGTCGGCCCCCGCGCCTCGGGGCTAAGTGTCCATCGAGCTGCGCATCCTCACCGGGAAGCGCGGCGGACAGCGCGAGCGCTTCGACAAGCGCGTGATCGCGTTAGGCCGCCATCTCCAGTCGGACCTGCGCTTCGATCCGAACGGTGACCTCGACGTCTCGTCGCGGCACGCCGAGATCCTCGGCAACGCGACGAGCGGCTATCGCATCCGCGACACGCAGAGCACGAACGGCACCTTCGTCAACGGTCGTCGCGTCGATGGGGACGAGCAGTTGTACGACGGCGATGTGATCTGGCTTGGCACCGAGGGACCGCGGGTCGAGGTGCGGATCGCCGGCGAAGCAGGGCAGCGCACGGTGGGCCCGGACGGCGTGAAGGAGACAGTCGTTAGGTCGTCGCAACAGCGCCCTTCTACAGGCGAACGCGTGAAGGTGGCAGTGCGGCGGGAAACGGCTAGCATGCGACGTTTGCTCGGCGTCGCCGTGGTGCTGCTCATTGGCGGCATCGGCGCGGCGTACTGGATCGGCCATCGTGAGTCGAGCTCGCAGGTGTCGGAGCTGATGCAACTGCTCGCGCAGAGTGATTCGACCGCGTCGCGTTTGCAATCGCAACTCAGGACGATCGGGGA
>DATEHJ010000194.1:0-5444 GCA_035279645.1 Gemmatimonadaceae bacterium | reverse complement strand
CGTCGCTACGACAAGACGCTGCCCCCGCCCCAGGACGACGATCTCGATATCGAGCGCGATCACTTCTTTAAAGAGATGAAACGGCGCGAATTCTAACCGCCGGCGCAAATAAGACGATGCCTTGACGTTCGACAACAAGCTCATATCTTGTTGTCGAACGTCAAGGCATCGTGCTTTCCAGGGCCTAGGCCCCTAGCCCCTCGCCCGTGGAACTCCTTCAGGGTACGCTCGACCTCCTCATCCTGAAAACTCTCGCCTTGGGGCCGCTCCATGGGTGGGGCATCTCGAAGCGAATCGGGCAGCTGTCGTCCGATGTGCTGCAGATCGGACAGGGCTCTCTCTACCCCGCCCTCTATCGGCTCGAGGACCGTGGCTGGATCGACGCGGAGTGGGGCGTCTCGCCCGAGGGCCGAAAAGCCAAGTTCTATAACCTCACGGCCGAGGGCCGTCGCCAACTTGGCGCGGAGACCGAAAGCTGGCGCCTGTTTTCGCTCGCCGTCAATCACGTCCTGCGAGCTACCTAACGAGGCAGCGAGGAGCTCATGCGCTGGTTCGCCAAATTCCGCCGACGCGTGCGGCTGGTCTTCGATCGCGCCGCCATCGAGCGGGAGATGGACGAGGAGATGCGCTTCCATCTCGAGATGGAGGCGGAGGAACTCGGCCGTTTCGGGACGGCCGACGCACGGCGCGTGGCGCAGCGTCGCTTCGGTGGCGTGGCCCGCTATCAGGACGACTCGCGCGATGCTCGCGGCGGCCGATGGCTGGAGGAGTTGCGCCAGGACTCTCGTTATGCGCTGCGCGTGCTTGGGCGAGGACGAGGCTTCGTCGCCGTTTCGGTCCTGACGCTCGCGTTAGGCGTCGGGGCCAACACGGCGATCTTCAGCGTTGTCCGCGGTGTCCTGCTCCGCGGCCTGCCCTATGCGGACCCGGGCCGACTGGTCGCGATCGCGTCGGTCATCAATGGCGCCTCCTCGGCAGCGTCCCCGCCCGACTTCTTCGACTGGCGGAGCGAGGCGCAGTCCTTTTCCGGACTGGCCGCTGACTTTCTGAGTACGACCGCACTGACGGGGTCGGGCGAGGCCGAGCGACTGACGCAGGCTCGCGTGACATCGAATTTCTTCGATGTGGTTGGATTGCAGCCGTCGCGCGGCCGGGGCTTTCGCGCGGGAGAGGACGCGCTGTCGGCACCGCGCGTGGTCGTTCTCAGCGATGGTCTCTGGCGGCGGCGATTTGGCGCGGACCCATCGATTATCGGTCGCACGATTCTGCTCGATGACTTCCCGACTACGGTAATCGGAATCGCGCCGCCACAGCTCCGATTGCCGGCGGCCGTCGACGTCTGGATGACGACGCGGTTCGACACAAGAGACGTCGCGCCGGCCGCGCGCGGCGCGCGATGGGTCCAGGTCATCGGCCGGCTCGGGCCGGGACGGACACGCGCCGGCGCGCTAAGCGAGATGAACACCATCGCAGCGCGGCTCGCGCTGGCCGATCCGCGGCACAATGTCGGCGTAACCACGCAGGTCACGCCGCTGCAGGAGGATCTCGTCGGCGCTGTGCGTACGCCGCTGCTCATCCTGCTCGGCGCGGTCGGGCTCGTGATGCTGATAGCCTGCGTGAACGTCGCGAGTCTTTCCTTGAGCCGGACGGCGGCCCGCGACACCGAGCTCGCCGTGCGCACCGCGTTGGGTGCGGGCCGCGCGCGCATCGCGCGGCAGATCCTCACCGAGAGTCTGACGCTCTCGTTAGGTGGCGGCGTCGCCGGCGTGGCGCTCGCCGCGCTGGCAACGCGCGCACTGGTCGCGCTTGCGCCGGGCGACTTGCCGCTCGTCGATTCGGTGCACCTCGACGGTATCGTTTTCGTTTTTGCGCTCGGCATCACAGTGCTCAGCGGTCTGCTCTTCGGCGCAATGCCGGCGATTGAGGGAGCGCGTCGTGGGGCGCACGATCGGCTCCGGGCGGGTCAGCGCGGCGCGACGGTTGGTCCGCGGTCGGGCCGACTCCGTCACGCGCTCGTCGTCGCCGAGGTTGCGCTGGCGATCACGCTGCTCGCCGGCGCCGGGCTGCTGATGCGGAGCTTCGCGCGCCTAACGACTGTCGACCCGGGATTCCGCCCTGGCAATGTGGCGACGCTCTCGTTCGCGCTGTCGCCAGTGCGCTATCCCGACGCGGCGAGGCAGGAGCAGTTCGCGAGCACGTTGCTCGCTCGCCTCGAAGAGACGCCAGGAATCACGTCGGCCGGCATGTCTTTCTCGCTCCCCCTCTCCGGATCTGGCTTCGGGCTCACCTTCGCGATCGGTGGCCGACCGGAGGTGAATGGTCCTGACGAGCCGCGCGCCCAGGTTCGGGTCGCGACGCCGGACTACTTCCGCACGATGGGAATCCCGCTCCTGCGCGGCCGTAGTTTCACGGCGCAGGATCGTGCGGGCTCGACACCAGTGGTGGTGATCAGCCAGGAGGCGGCGCGGCGGTACTGGCCTAACGAGGACCCGATCGGCCAGACGCTGGTGACGGGCTGGCACCACGGCGGACAAGCGTTCGGCGGCACGGTTGTCGGCGTCGTCGGCGACGTGCGACAGTTCAGCCTCGCCTCGAAGCCGTCGGCGCACATCTATGGGTTGCTCGCGCAGTGGCCGCTCGACGAGCTGAGTATCGTCCTATACTCGACGGCCGCGCCAGCGGCGACGCTCGCGTCGGCGCGGGACGTCGTGCGCTCGCTCGATCCGCAGCTTCCGGTCTTCGATGCTCGTCCGCTCGATTCGTTCGTGCGCGAGTCGATCGCCGAGCGGCGATTCTACGCTCTGTTGCTGACGACGTTCGCTGTCCTCGCGCTGCTGCTCGCGGCCGTCGGCATCTACGGCGTGATCGCGTACTCCGTGCAGCAGCGCCGGCGGGAGCTGGGGATCCGGATCGCGCTCGGCGCGTCACGCGAACGTGTCGTGGCGATGGTGGTACGCCAGGGAATGGCGCTCGCGATTCTCGGTGCGGCGGTCGGGCTGGCCGGGGCAGGGATGCTGACGCGCGTCCTCAAGGGTCAACTCTTCGACGTGAGCACCACCGATCCGCTCACCTTCGTCGCCGTGCCGGCGATCCTCGTCCTCGTCGCGCTCGTGGCGTGCGTCATCCCCGCCCGACGCGCACTCGCGACGGACCCCGCGTCAGCGATCCGCGCCGAAAGCTAGCAAGAGTCTCGCGCGCCTTGCGCCCGCCGACTATTCTCCATCGCGGAAACCAGCTTTAGGAGAGACGGATGTGGCGAGTATGAGACTGCTCATCACCCTTGCGTCCGCGGCGCTTCTCAGCGCGGGATGCGCGTCATCGGGCGCTTCGGCGACATCGCGGACGCCGGCGCGGTACGTGGTTACGCAGGCGGACCTGGTCAACGTCAGCGATCGGTCGGTCTACGACGCGCTGCAGCAGCTTCGACCTACGTTCCTCCGTTCTCGCGATGTCCAAACGACATCGCACCAGGAGGTAACACCGGTGGCGGTGTTCGTCGACGGCGGCCGCACCGAGGGGCTCGACATCCTCCGAACAATTCGCTCCAGCAACGTGAAGGAGCTGCGCTTTTACGAGCCCGCCGAGGCGAACGCGAAATTCGGCACGGGCCACAACGGCGGGCTGATCGAAGTCGTGATGATGAAGTAACGCTCCGACTCTAGAAGTTGACGATCACGTGGGTGAAGTACGTTTTGAGCGGTGGCGTCGGAGTGATCGTCACGCCATTCACGACCGGGAAGTCGTCGGGGAGCTGCTCCTGATAGTCGAGGGAGATCGCGACGCGCTGGTTGAGCTCCCAGATCACGCCGCCGATGAACACGTGGTATTTGGCATCCGTCGTCGTGTTTTCGTCGCCCTTGTCGTAGCGGGCGATCAGATCGAGGCGGCTGTAGCTGGTGTCGAACAGCGCGAGCGGCTTGGCGATGGCGAAGCCGGACAGGATGTGGCCGCTCGTATCGACGACAACACGGGGCGAGGCGGCGGTGTTTGCGCCCGTCTCGCCCTGCCCGTGAAAACCGCTGTACTGGGCACCTAACGTGAGGCGCGGATCGCGCATGCCGGCGAACACGCCCCATCGGTTGCGTGCGAGTCCCGATCCCACCGGGCCGACCTGACCCGCTCCGCCAGAGACGAATCGACTCGCGACCTCGCCCTTGTAGAACCAGGGCGAGATGGCCAGCGTCGAGAGCATTCCCGCGTGTGTGTTGGCGAGTGGCGTCAGCGTGAGCCGTAGTTGCGGGTCCTTGAAGCGGTCCATCTCGCGCGACGTGTAGCTCGGTCCGTTCACGACGGCGCCGTACACCTCGCCCCACTTGTTAGGCAGCGTGACGAGCGACGCAACGCCAAGGTCGGCGCCGTTGAACAACCCCGCGCGCTCGACGTCGGGTTGAGAGATCCACCGCGGCCAGAACAGCTCTTCCTGGTCGATGATCACCGTCTGCAGCATGCCGAATCGGGCGGCGGCGGTGAAATCGCTCGGCGAGCCGGCGAGGTAATAGTACTGAAGGTAAGCGAACTTGAACCGCGTCACCCACCCCTGATAGTACGCGTCGTTAGGTGTGTTCTGCTGCTGGAAGACGTCGGCCGTCACCCGGACGCTGGCACGATCGCCGGCGGGCATGCGAAGCGTGAGGTAGACGCGCTCGAGGTCGAATTTGTTGAAGTTGTCCGCCCGTGAGTCCGTTCGATATTGGAAGTTGGTGAAGAGGACTCCCGAGAAGTCGATGGGCGGGATCGTTATCTGGGTCTGGGCGGCAAGAGGTCGAACGATCAGCGGCTGGGTCAGGAAAGCACAGACGAATGCAGCAAGACAGAAACGCAAACGGTGCATGGGCTGCCTGGTTCGAGAGGATTAGCTCCGGACCGACACGATTGGCGTGGCCCATTTGTAACGGACGTATCGACCTTTCTGTCACGACCAGGTCAGGTCAAAGCAGATCCTTCGCTGCGCTCGGGATGGCAGCGAAAGCAAAACCCCGCGATTTGCTCGCGGGGTTCGGCTTGGCGCGGTACCAAGGAGCGTCGCTAGAAATTCGCCACAATATGGAAGAACCACTGCCGGAGCGGCGGCGTCGGCGTGATCGTCACGCCGTTCACGACGGGGTAGTTGTCCGAGAGTTGCTCCTGATAGTCGATCGAGAACGCCGAGCGGCGATTGAGATCGATCCAGAGACCGCCGATGAAGACGTGGTACTGTGCGTTCGTCGTCTCGTTGGTCGTGACCCTGTCGTAGCGGCCAACGAGGTTGATGTGGGTGAAGCCGGTGTCGACCAGCGCGAGTGGCTTGACGATGAGGAAGCCGGAGTAGATATGGCCCGTCGAGTCGACCGTCACCGCTGGCGACGCCGGGGTGTTGGCGCCTGTCTGGCTCTGGCCGTGGAATTGAGCGTACGTACCGCCCGCCTGAATTCGCGGGTCGCGAATGCCGGTGAAGATTCCATAGC
>DATEHJ010000193.1:0-2670 GCA_035279645.1 Gemmatimonadaceae bacterium | reverse complement strand
CGGGAGCGCAGCTTAACTGGAATCACGATCGAGCGCCTCGTCAGGCGACCGATCGGGAGCGCAGCTTAACTGGAATCACGATCGAGCGCCTCGTCAGGCGACCGCGACCTAGGCCACTTATCGTCCCCGCCCTTCGGAAGGAACACGTAGGGCACCGACCCTGGGGGAGCGACCTCTGGGGCATTTCGTCAAACCCATCACACCTAACGAGCGTTGGAGTATCGATTCTGTCTCCGATGCGCTCGGTGATGGGCCTCGATTTCGTACTGACGATCGTCGACGATTGCACACGCGAGGCGCCAGCGATCGCCGTGGATGTCTCGCGCCCTGGCGAGCGGGTGGTGCTCCTCGATCAGGTGGCCGCAATCCGCGGACTCCCGAAGGCCATCGCGTGTTGTAACAGACGGCCCGCAGTTCGCGGGCCAAACGCTCGAGCAATGGGCGTACGCGCGCGGCGTGGCGCGCCAGTTCATTCAACCGGGCAAGTCGATTCAGAATGCCTTGCGGTGGCTTCAACGGCCGAGTCCGCGACGAGTGCCTCAACGAGAGCTGGCTCATGAGCCTGGCCGATGCGCAGAAGACGATTGAAGCGTGGCGCCTCGACCACGATCTCGCTCGGCCGCATCGCGGCCTCGCCAATCGAACCCCGGCGGAGTATGCGAGAGCGTTCGCCGAAAACCGACCGCCACATTTGCCTTCCGTGCCACGATCGGCACCTGACGGATATCCAGATACTTCCCTCACCAGCATTGAGTATTCACTCAACTCTGGCCAACTGCTCACCCTCACCCCATCTTCCGGGCCTGGGTCACGGATGACCGGAAGCAGGTCTCGTTCGATTACACGTCGCTCGGCTTGGTGCGCAGCACACAGACGCCCGGCCCACCGCTCGCCCGGGATTCGATCGACTACGACGCCGTGGGGAACGTGCGCTTCGTGCAATCGCCGATGGGCAAGCGCTCCTACGTCGACCGGGACGACTTCGGACGCGACACCCTCGCGCGAACGGCCCATAACGCCTCGTACACCAGCTTCCTCCGCGAGCGCCGCAAGTACAACGCGATCGACGCCGACACCCTCGACATCACGACGGGCGACGGCGCGGCGGATTCACTCGTCGTGCGCAAGCATTACGACGCCGAGGCCAACCTCGATACCATCGCGACCAAGAGCGCGCCCGACGTCAATGCGATCGGGAGGAACAAACACTCACGGCCGATCCGGATTCTTCCTGCATGGCGGCCGCATTCCCGGCTCTGCCGGATGCATTGATGTCGGTTCCGGCGAATTCACGCTATTTCCGTTGCTGAAAGCTCGTGGAGGGACGGTGGTCGTCCAAGTCGGGTATCCTTCCTTGAGCGTCGTCACGACCCCCTGCCTCGCATACCCGTCAATCCGCGCGCTCCTTCTGTTCCGTAGACCTCTAGTTCGAGGGATGAATGATGACTCGTCGTTCTCTACTATTCGGCGGCATAGGTGCACTCGTGCTATCCGTGCTTGAGGCGGCCTGGTATTATGTCGCAAACGTCACACTCGTTAGTGATGCGGCACGCACAAGCAACAAGACCACCTTAGAGTGGTTAGGCGTTAGCGTCGTTTTGATCGTCTCCTGTATCGTAGCAACGCGAGAGCGCGAACGTTGGCTCCTGCCGACTGGTGTCGCCACGGCGATCACAGTGACGGGCGGAGGTCTGTTGCTCAACCTACAGCTGTTCATGTTTGGAATTCATCAGACCGACAATTCGGCGTTTCTATCTTCCGGTGAACCTGCTAAGGCGGTCGTAGGAATTGCAGGCATTCTCGCAGTTACGATTGCCGCCGGTGTATTTGGAGTAGTTGTCGGCGCTATCTGTCGGTGGCTTCTTCGTACGCTCGGACGTATGCCGAGGGGCGCTGCTCGCGCGCCGGCTCCATAGAGCGATAAAGAAGACCGCCACTTAAGGGGGAAGCAGGCTTACTACGCAGGGAATCCCGCAGATAAGCGTTGAGTCGGATTTCGCCTTGAGTTCGGGACTGTTGCCTACGCTGGTAGGGAAACTTCGAGTACGACGGAGCGCAGCCAAACGGCTGCGCTCCGTGTTTTGATTGTGCGCCTGCTAACCACGCCGCAAGGGATCAAGCGTTGGCAATTGAGATCAATGTCCGTTCCTTGGGGTCGCCGCCAAGCCAGGGCTCCTGAAAGTGAGTTTAGTAAGATTAAAAGAAGGGACGAGAGCGTCCGCGACACTGGCGGAGCAGCCCGATCGTATTGGTCTGCTCTCGACGCGTGCGTACGCGATCCGAAACTTCTCAGCGGCGATCTAAAATCTGCAGCGATGACACTCGTACACGAGCTTACGCATGCCAGGCCGGCGGTTCTCCCGAGAAGTTGGACCGGAGCGACTTGCGAAAGGCGGGAGCGGACGGTGCACTAATCATTGCCAGGTTTCGGAGGTCCAGTTTCGGCTTCGACACGCGTCAGTGCCTGTGCCGCTGCATGGTGATCGCCTAACGATATCAGCGCTCGAAGAGGTCCCCCCGCGAGACCGCTGGGATCCGTACCAAGTGCATGGCATCAGATTCCACCCTCTGGCCTTACCCGCCGTGCAGGAGCTCCAGCTCTCCGATCCAGTCACAGTCGACATCCCTCCTCGCGTCGAACTCCTCGAGCGAATCCGGGAATTCGGGGCG
>DATEHJ010000192.1:0-8858 GCA_035279645.1 Gemmatimonadaceae bacterium | reverse complement strand
CAGATCCCTCGTCGCTTCGCTCCTCGGGATGACAGGGAGCACAAAACCCGCTTTCTTGACCTCGCGTGAGAAGACTCGTATCGTCACGGCGTGGAGTCTAATTCGGAGCCTGCATCGCCCGGGATGACGCCAGAGCGATGGCGTCGGGTGAAGGCGATTCTGTCCGCGGCGCTCGACCGGCCGACTGATGAACAAGCCAGCTTCCTCAACAGCGCGTGCGGCGACGACGCCGCGCTGAAACGGGAGGTCGACTCGCTCGCCGCCGCGCTGGCGCACGACGATGCGAGTGAGGCCAACGACACGGATGCGTTCGCGCGAGCGGTGGTCGCGGCCGCGGCCCTTGCGGCGCTTCCGGCCATGAGCGACGGGGGCCCGGCGCTGATGGCCGATTTGCAGCGCGTGCTCGGAGCGGAATTTCAACTCGATCGCGAGTTGGGCGGCGGCGGTATGTCGCGCGTGTTCTTCGGAATCGAGACCGCGCTCGATCGGCCAATCGTCGTCAAGGTCCTGAGCGAGGAGCACGCGCACGGTCCCTCGGCGGAGTGGTTCGCGCGCGAGGTGCGATTCGCGGCTCGGCTGCTGCAGGGGAACATCGTCCCCGTGTTGCGCGTCGGCGCGGTCGGGGAGCTCGCATTCTATATAATGCCGTACCGCGGCGAGACCTTGCGGCAACGGATCGCGTCGAGCGCGCGACCGACGACCGCCGAAGCGCTCGATGTGCTGAGGGACATCGCCAAGGCGCTCGCCTGCGCGCATGGCGAAGGCGTCGTTCATCGCGACATCAAACCGGAGAACATTCTCCTCGCCGGTGGAACAGCGATGGTCACCGACTTTGGCATCGCGCAGACCGTGAGCGATGCCGGGACGACCACACCGGGACCAGCGTTGGGAACGCCGGCCTATATGGCTCCGGAGCAAACGTGGAGTGACGCCGCGATCGGCCCGCCGGCGGACGTGTACTCCTTCGGCGTCGTCGCGTATGAACTGCTCGCCGGAGCGCATCCGTTCGGGAACAAGAAGGGGCAGAACGATCTGATCGAGGCTCAGCGGCATGACCGACCGCGCCCGCTGGCGGAGCATCGGCCGGAGATATCGCCCGCGCTCGGCGCACTCGTTATGCGCTGCCTCGCCAAGGAATCCGCCGTGCGGCTGCAGAGCGGGGCGGAGCTGCTCGCCGAGCTGAACGCGATGGAATCGAGGGTATCGGGTGGCGTCGTCGTGGAAGACCCCCCGTCCGTCGCCGTGCTTCCGCTCACGAACGCGAGCGCGGGCGCGGAGGATGATTTTCTCTCCGACGGAATCGCCGGCGAAATACGGACGGCTCTGACACGGATGCAGGGCCTCCGCGTCGCGGGGCGGGCGTCGTCGTTTCCGTTCAAGGGGCAAGCCGATGTGCGCACGATCGGCCGCGAGCTGGCAGTTGAGACTGTGCTAAAGGTAAGCGTCAGCAGAGACTCCGGTCGGGTGAGCATCGCCGTCGAGCTGGTGAACGCGGCGGACGAACGAAGTCTCTGGAGCGACCGGTACACGTTCGAGCTCACGGACATATTCGTGGTTCAGGAGCAGATCGCGAGTGGGGTCGCGAGCGCGCTCGAGCGACGGGAGAGGCCGATCGTTCCGGCGAGCCAATCTCGCCAGCGAATCGTCCACCCACGCGCGTTCGAGCTGTACCTGCGTGGTCGCGCCCTGCTCGAGCAGCGCGCGGACGGGATGTATCAGGGACTGCAATGTCTCGAGGAAGCGTGCAGGCTAGAACCTGATTTTGCTGCCGCGCACGCCGGCATCAGCATGGCCTTCACGCTCTTCGGGCTGTTCAACGCTTTGCGGCCAAAGGACGCGTTCCCCGCGGCGCGCGCGGCAGCGGAGCGGGCGCTCGACATCGATAAGGACGACGTGCTGGCGATCGTGATGCGCGCGCACACCGCGCTCTGGTTCGAGTGGGACTTCCACGCCGCGGAAGATCGCGCGCGCCGCGCGCTCGCCGTGGCGCCTAGCTCCTATTTGGCGCACGAGTGTCTGGGATATGTGCTCGCCGCCCAGGGTCGCTTCGATGACGCGATCGAGGCGATGGAGCGAGGCCGCAAACTCGATCCGATCTCGGAGAACGCGACGTTCGATCTCGCATGGGTCCTGTTGCTCGCGGGCCGGTGGGAGCGAGCGATTCGTGAATTGGAACCGGCGCTCGCGAAACACCCGCAGATGAGTGAGCTGAGGCGCGTCTATGGCTTCTGTCTCTTCTACGCGGGGCACGAGGAAGAGGGCTGCGACGAATTCAAACGCGTGCTCGAGCTCAACACCGGTGATCGCTGGGGCAGCCTGAATCTCGTACAAGCGCTCGCGGCGTTAGGCGAGACTGCCGAGGCGAGGCGTCTCATGCGCGAGCTGGAAGATCGCGCGACGCGCGAGCCGATTCCCGCGTTTGGCATCTCGATCATGCATCACTGGCTCGGCGACGATGAAGCAGCGCTGACGTGGCTCGAGAAGGCGCTCGACGACCGGAATTCCTGGCTCGTCATGGCCGCGCACGATCCGTCGTTGATTCGGCTTCGCGATCATCCGCGGTTCGTGCGGGTGATGCAGCGCGTTCGCGGCCTGTCGTGAAGAGATTGCTGCTGCTGGGCCTCCTCCAGGCCTGTGTCCACTCCACCGGCCCGGCGGCCGCGCTCCATCCCGTGCCACGTGATTCGACCCCGCGGCTGCGAGGCTGCGACTCGGTCGCTGGCTGTGTGGGCAGGGTGCGCTTCACGTACCTCGGTGTGGGGGGCTTTCTCATCGCCACGGACAGCGACGTGATCATGACGGCGCCCTCGTTCTCCCATCCCAACCTGTTCGCGGTGACGACGCCGTTCTGGCCGATCCACGGAGACAGTGAGGCAGTCGATCACGAGCTGCAGCGTCTCCTCGGCGCCGACGTCGACTTGCTCCCTCGCGTTCATTCGATCCTCGTCGGGCATGCTCACTACGACCATCTCATGGATGTGCCGCTCCTCGCGCGGCGGTACATGCCGGGCGCAAGGATCTACGGAAGCCTAACGACGAAGCGGACCTTGATGGGCGACGAGTTTCTTCGCGCGCATGCCGATCGTGTCGACTCGTTGATGCCAGCCGACAGCGTGATCGCTACCGCGTGGCACGTCGGCCGATGGATCTACTCGCCGAGCCGGCGAATGCGGTTCATGGCGGTGCAATCGAGTCACGCGCCCAACTGGTGGTTCATCACGCTCGCGCCATGCCACGAGAAGGAGGATCGGAAGTCACTTCCGCGCACGGGCTGGGGATGGTGCAGGGGGGAGCCGGTCTCGTACGTCATCGATCTGTTGGATGGGAGCGGTCGGCCGATGTTTCGCATGTTCTATCAGGATGCGGCGTCCCGGCCCACGGACGTCGTGCTGCCACCGTTCGCCCCCAGCGATCAGCGGCGGGTCGACCTCGCGATCGTGTGCGCCGGCAACTTCGGCAAGGTCGACGACTACCCAACTTATCTGTTGGCCGGTCTCCGGCCGACGTTCGTGATCCTCGCGCATTGGGAGGATTTCTTTGAGTCCCAGCCCGATTCACCGACGCCGGTGCGCCGGACGGACACGCGTGAGCTCGCCGCCCGTCTGGATCAGCTAGGTGCAGCGCGGTGGGTCACGCCGGTGCCGGGCGGGCACGTGATCGTGGAGTACTGAAGCACGTGTGAGCAGATCCGCATCATTCGGCAACAAAGGCGACACCCGCGCTCACCAACGTGCCGATTGCAAGCAGGACCGCGATTCGCCATGCGTGACCGATGACGGACCCACGAAAGGTCAGCGCGCTGGCAGGCAGCCGGCCGTCGGCAACCAGACGCCGACGTGCCCGATCCGCCAGGACTACGCTGGTCACGTACAGCGCTGCGCTTGCCACGCAGAATCCGGTGAGCGCTGCAACGAGTCTGTCGCTGTAAGCAATCGTTGAGTAGCGAGCGAGCAGCAGCGCGAGCGCCGCGAGAATAGCGGCGTAAACAGGATAGATGAGGGGTCCGCGACGACTGTAGATGGAGGTGAGGGCGAGGCCGGCACCACCGAGGAGGCCAACGACGATGGCCCGAGGTAGCGCCGGATTTGAGAACAGACTTACTAGGTCGTGCATTGCTAGTGTGACAGCTCCGTCATTTTGAGATGCTAAACTCGCGATTCCGGGTGCTAATGCATCGATTGTGACAGTAGTGTCACCCCTCGCGTCATCCTGGGCCCGCTGATTCGCTTCCAAAAGCTTCGCGTCGATTCGGCGACGCGATGAAAAACGGCGAGTTGCAATGTGTCAGCTCGGCCGTTGGAGCGCCATCGTGTATCGCGCCGTCTGCACCGCCAATGCCCAACTGAATGGACTCGAGTTCTCTAAGTCGTAGAGCAGCGGAACTATCCGACTGAACCAGGCTCGAAAAGAAGCTCGAGAAATCCGTTTCTTCGAGCGTCCGTCGCAGCGCCGAGAATGTTGCCGTGTCCGCCCGCATTGCGTCGCTCAGCTCGCGCGTTATCTCTGTTGCCGCGAAGAGTCGCCTATCGGCTTCGGTCCAAGACAACTGCGTGCACGCCGAGCGTTCCGTCGGCGATGTGAGGTCCGTCGCGCACGCTGCTGCGATAAGCAGGATCACACTTCCGTATCTCATTGTCGGAAGTTGGAGTTGAATACTTAGATGGCTCGCGTTCTCAATAGGGTTTCCATTTTGCCGGGACGTAGTGCGCTTTACATAAGGATGCGGCCGGCGGCCTCCTCGGCGGGGCTATTCCTGATTCACCGCGAGCCAAGCGATCACCATCATGCGGTAGTCCAGGAAAGGTGGATTCGGCAAGTCGATCTTTCCTTCGCGACGCATCCTCGGTAAGTCGAGGCGAAACCGACGATACCGCTTGGCAATCGAATCACCTCCGAGGATCTGGCGATTTGGGCGTGCTGCGCGAAGCCAATTCCGAACTGCTCCTATTGCCTTGGTGACGTTATTGCCGTGCGCTCGAATATCTTGACCGGCGATATCGGAGCAGAATTTTTGGTAGCGATACAAATCGCGTTCGAGAATCAAACACGACTTGCGTCTCTGAGCCGAATCTCCATACCTCTTCGCGTCAAGGAAAACCCCGAGCTCGAACGGCATGTTGAATCGTGGAAGTCGATTTGCGGAATCGAGGGTTGTCCGAGATAGATCGTGAATCCCATGTGGTGACTCGCGAACAATCTCGTACAGCTTGTCCATTCGCACCTGACTGCCGTCGTCGCCCTCCAACGCACAGCGTGCAACAAAATCGCACTCGTGTACCGTGAACACGAGTGCGTGAAAAAGCTTGCGGTATTTTTGGTCGAACGGAACGTTAATGAAAACGGACTGGTCTGCCACAGAGTTTCGTTGTCAATGCTGTAGGCTCAACGCTTCTTCGCGCCACCTCGCTTGGCTCCGCCTCGCTTCGACGTGCTTTTCTTCCGACCAACAGATGTCTTCACTTTGCTACGCTCCGGGGCGCCGAAGTGGCCGAGATATCGCTCCCAATTCGCCGTATCGGTTGACCCGCTGACTTTGTTGGAGTGTGACCGACCAGCCTTTGCCACACGAGCAGCCTTGCTCGCGTCGCGAAAACTGAGCGAACCGCGCTTGATTCCCAACGGCGCTTTCCTCGAAGTCGTCTTCATTCGTCTCCAATCGGCAGAGGCAGTCTGTAAATGAAGATAGTGTGAGTAGGAGCCGAGCTACACTAGCGGTCGCGCATCATCCTCTCGTCACACGACCGCGTCGCTAGCTTGGCGAACAGGCGACCCTTCATTCCGCTGTCCGGCGCGGCGCGACGAACGGTCGAGGATCGCGGGCGGGGGTCGGAGGGGCAGTTATCGGCAATCCTGCCATACGGTCGCGAATGCCTAACGCCACACGGAGCCAATGGCAGGATTGTCAATAATGCCCCGGAGCACCCCGCCCGCGATCCCAAACATACGAGCTCTCGACCGCTGTTTCTTCGCAGTAGAGTGGGCGCTCTAGGACGCGAGGCTATTCGCAGGATCAGCCTCACTCCGTTCCTGCCGAGCACGAACAGTCGCTGGCGCCGGCGCGGTCACGAGGGCGTAACCCACTCCGCGCACCGTCTGAATCACACACGGGCAGTTGAGCTCCGCCAGCTTTCGTCGCAAGTACAGAATGTACACATCCACCAAATTCTTGGTTGGCGACTTCGACCGCGCCAGGCACTGCTGAATGTTGGCGCGCGAGACGGGCTGGCCCGCGTACCGCGCAAGGCAGGAGAAGACTTTAAACTCGCCTGGCGTGAGCGCCACTTGCACGCCGGCGTGACGCAGCCGGCGACTCGCTCGATCGACGGCGATGTTGAACACGGGGCGCCCGCGCTGCTCTCGAGGAGGTCGGCGGCGCCATGTGACTGCGTCGAGTCGCAGCAATAGTTCGTCCTGCACCGATGACGCGACGACGAAATCGTCCGCGCCCGCGGCCATCGCGCGCGCCAGTAATCTGCGACTGGCCGACTGCGTCGCGGATGGCGTGACGACGATGACGCGAATGCCACGCTCACTGTACTGCGGAATGATGCGCTCGAACACCAGCTCGGATTCCAGGGAGTCGACCGAAAGTAGAATCGCCACCCGACCACGCGGCACCGCATCGACTGCAGCCTCTGCGCTTACGTCTTTAAGAAGAAGTGTCTCCTCATGAACATTGCGTGTCTGGGTTCGCCAGCCCGCGGTGGCCAACAACGCCTCCAGAGACGCGACATCTGCCCGTAACGAGACGAGAGCAACAACCATATCGAGACACGAGGTCGGGGAGGAGTGCCGACACTGATGTTTCGAAGAGTGCTAGATGAGAACGATGTGCACCGTTACACGGTGGGCAATCGAGGCGATTCACGGCCCAAAGCTATATCCAATCCCCCGAACCCTCCTCAGCTTGCCGTGTACGCCGAGGCGCTTCAGGCGATGCCGAAGCGACTGCATGTACGCGCGGAGTGCGTGTCTCGTCGTCACCTCGCCCGTCGCATCCGGCCAGGTGCTTCGAATTAGAACATGCGAATGAACCGGCTTACCCTCGGTCGCGACGAGCGCGCCGAAGAGGCGCAACTCTGTGCGCAAGAGCGTCGTCGAGGCGGTGCCGGTCGATATCGAGCCACGACACCAGTCGACGGACAAGTTCGAGTATGTGAAACGCAGTCCGCAGTCTTGCATTCGGGACCAAGCCTACCAATCGAGCACGCAAGAAGCGTTACACGACGTGCAACCGAATGCGATCGCGCAATCGGTCCAGCACGAGCTCGAGGCCGCCGCCGCTTCGAATCTCGGTCGCGCGAACGCCGACGTGACGCTTGATCGTGTTTCGTAACGCCGTCGGTGACGGATAGCCCAATTGCAGCGCGATGTCTTCCACCGTGTAGCCCGTCGACTCGAGCAGATGCGCAACGAGGGCGATTCTCACCCACGTCAGTAGCTCCTGCGGCCCAAGGCGTCCGGCGCGCGAGCAGCGGTTGAAGATCGTCTTCCGGTGCACGCCGAGCGCCTGAGCGAGCGTGGAGACGTCAGTCACCACCTCCGGTCGCGTGAGGGCCGCTTCGACGATTGGCAGCAGCAAGGGTGATAACAACTTGCGCAATGCCGACGTCACGAGCTCGGTCACGCATTGCTGTCGTGCGCTGTCGAAGATCGCGCGCAACATGCACCCGCGATCGTTGATGTCGGCAAACAGGAACTGATGGATCCCGGCGGCGGCCAAAGCGCCGATGCTCGCCGGCGTATCGGTGACGCCGCTGCAATACGCCACGAGTGCCGTCCTTGGACAGCGCGAGCGAATCTCACGAACGAGCGCGACGCAGTCGCGCGCGGCGGCCGGCTCGATCGCGATCACGACCGTGTCCGGAACGTGAAGCCAGTCCGCGACCGAAAGCGCTGCGAGGCCCTCGAGCGACCGAAGGGGCGCAATTCCATGCAGTGCGTCGCGCAGCCGTGCTTGTTGCAGCGCCGAGCAGCCGCAGGAGACGACCAGAGGCTCCGTCGCCTTGGCTGCCCCCTGGTGTAACAGTGCTTCACTCCGCATAACCGTCCGACGATCGAAGGCGCCTCACATAGAACGCTCCCTCTCTCACGGAGCGCTCCATGGTGATCGTTAGGCGGTCGGCGCGACGCATCCTCTCCGTCGGTGCCATCCTCGGCTTCGCGACACTCGGCGGTTGCGCGGAAACCGATCTCACCAGCCCAACCCCACACCGGCCCCCCGCCGCGGCGACCGTCTCACATGATGACGCGCCATGCCCCCCCGGCTGGGTGATTAGCAACGGTGTTTTGGTTTGCCAGGGCATCTGAGTCCCTAACACGGAGTGCCGACAACGGCGACGTGGTCCGGCAGATCCTCGGCTTCTTCGGTCTCGATGTAGTCTGTCAGGCGGAGAGCGCCATCTGTTGGTTGCTGTCGTTCGGGTAACTTGGAGCCACGTGCGCGTCGCACGTCATCGGCTTTCACGATGATCTCGTGATAACCGCGAGATTCCGCGATGCGCACGGCGGTCTCCAGCGCGCGCTCGGCGTCGGGAATCTGCCTAACGACGGCGAGCGCGGACGCCGTTGCCAGGAGTGCGTTCGCGAGGTCGTAGGGCGGAGCAATCGGCGCCAGCGACAGACGCTCGAGCTCCGAATACACCCAACGGACTCGCGCCGTATCGCCGCGATGGGCTGCCGCGCTGGCAAGGCTTCCCAGGGCGGGAAGGACGATTCGTGCCGGAAGAGGACGCCGCAGTACGCTGGTGAATGCCCGTTCCGCGAGTGTGACGTAGCCTGCTTCGAGCAACAGATGCCCGATGTTATGGAGCATCTCCGCTTCTCTGAGCGGATTGCCTATCGAGTACTGATAGGCG
>DATEHJ010000191.1:0-8239 GCA_035279645.1 Gemmatimonadaceae bacterium | reverse complement strand
TCGACTTCGTCCCGCTGCAGCGCGAGATCACGGCGGCGACTGAGGAGGGAGCGAGCGTCTCCGTGAGGATGCACGACGGGAGCGTTCTTCGGTTCCGCGAGGTCGAGAGCGACTACGACCCGACCGATCGCGACGCCGCGTACGCGCACGTGCGCAAGCACCAGGACCGCGGCGAGATCGTCACCGGCTTGCTCTATATCGACGAGAAGTCGGAGGACATGCACGACGTCGCGAATACAGTCGCGCAGCCGCTCATCGACGTGAAGTTCGAGGAGTTGTGCCCGGGGAAAGAAGCGTTGGAAGCCTTGATGGACGAGTATCGCTAGATGTGTACGGGTCAGTCCCTGGCCAGGATGCGACAACTCGCTCTTCCCGCCCTCGGAACGACACACTCGTATCGCGCCGTGTGATCTCCGACCGCGTCGGCGTGTACGATGAGTGTATACTCATCCTGCCGCGAGACATCGCGCAGCCGCAGCAGTCCGCGCGGATTCCCGAAGTTTCGTTCGTCGGCAGCGCAGGCCGATCGCGTCAAAACGCGCGCCGGCCCGTGACCGGCGAGCGAGTGCATCACGCCCGCGCTCGGATCGACGTCGGTGCCGGCCGATGTCGCAATGCTGAGACACACCTTGTCGGCGCTGTCGCCAATGACTTCGTCGAGCAGCACGCGAAAGGCGGTCGTCACCGCATCGTCGTCGGCGACGGGAACCGCTGGCATCACCATCGGCCCCGACGCGGCGGGCGGCGTCGTCGCACGCTGCGTCGCGCAGGCGAGCATGGCGCTCGACACGAGCGCGAGCGCGGAGAGTGCGAGCCGATTTGGAGAACACGTCATGGTGGAAAGAGCCAACCTCAAGATCGGCGCCGCGACTCGAGTCGGATGACGAGAGCGCGACTCCGCCGTTTCGCTTGGTGACGCCCGTCACGCGCGCGGGCAACGCGCGCACGAAGAAGCGAAGCGGGCGTTGCGCCCGGGTGAAAGGGTCGTCCCCACAGTGCCTATGTCGCGACGCCACCGAATCGATTGTCCGCACGAGCGCCGCCCCGGGATGGCGGTCTGCCTTCACTGCCTCCACGCCGATCGCGTCGCCGCGCGCGACCGTCGCCAACGAATCATCGTTCGCTCCACGGTGTGGACGCTGACCATTGTCGTCGTCGGCATTGTCGGCGCCGCTGGAGCCAATGCGGTGGTGCGGCATCCGGAACCAGCAGCGCCAGCCCGATCGACGGCGAAACGAGCCGCGCCAGCCGCCGCAGCCGCAACGAGAGATTCGGCGACGTCGGCGATTCAGCTCCAGGGCGCGCCCTCGATCGAGACGCAGGCCGCGCGGCCTGCTGATTCGGCCACGCATTCGCCCGCCGTGGCGACAGTCGCCGCTGCTCCAACACCGGCTGTCGACTCCGCAGTACCGCCCAGTCCGGTGATTGGACCGATCCTGCCGCAAGGGCGCACCGATTTCGCGGACAGCGTCTTCGCGGTGCGTCGCGGCGACACAGTAGTCGTTTCCTTCGATACCGGACCCGGGCGGACGCGCCGGGCGGACAAGTTCGAGTCAATCGTTAGGCAGACACTACACGATGTGTACGGCCAGATCGCCGACACGCTGCTCGCGGCCGTCCCGAACGGGCGGCTGACGACAGTCAAGGAGCTCGTCACGACGCTTCCCACGAAGGGCCTGCATCTTCAGGGTCCCCATGGACCGCGGATCGCGCTCTGGCCGCAAACCCGGCCCGGGCGAAACGGCCCGCTGGTCGTCGCGTACCGCACCGTCCTACAGAGGTAAAGGATCTCGCTCTGGCGGAGCGCGACCGGGAAGTACATTCTCGGAGGCGCCGACGGCGCGGTTCTCACCCCGGCCCTCCGATGCACACCAGTCCCGAATTACTCGATCAGCCCATAGAGCGGGCGGCGCGAGCCGTCGCCCTGAAACTGCTCGACACCGCGGCAAAGCAGCGGCAACGCCTCGACGATTCATCGGACGAGGATGCCCTGCACGATTTCCGAGTCAGCGTCCGCCGTCTGCGCAGCTGGCAGCGCGCGCTGGGTCCATGGTTGGAGGACAGCACTCCGAAGAAAGCGTTGCGCCGGCTCGAGAAGGCTGCCCGCGTCACCAACGACAGCCGCGATGCCGAAGTGCATCTCGCTTGGCTCGAGGAGCAACGTGGCGCCCTCAGTGTGCGTCAGCGCCGCGGGCTCACCTGGCTCGAGGAACTGATCGAAGCGGAGAAGAAAAAGAGCGACGAGATCGTGACGACCAAAGGCGCCCGCTCCTTCGATCGTGCGTGTAAGGCCTTCTCGCGCAGGCTGCCTTTCTATCGCGCACAGGTCGAAAGCGATGGCGCCGAACGGTCCAGGAGCTTCGCCGCGGTCATCGCAGGATTGCTGCGCGATCAGGCGTCCGCGCTGGCGGACTGCTTAACGCGCGTCGAAGGCTTCGAGGACGAGAAGGGGGCGCACTCGGCGCGTATCGCCGGCAAGCGCCTTCGCTATCTGCTCGAGCCGATCGCCGATCACGTGGCGGGAGCGCCGGCACTCGTCAAGGACCTCTCGGCGCTTCAGGACACCTTCGGTGACTGGCACGACGTGCACGTCTTCTCGAATACGATCGTGCGCGCGAGTGAGAACGCGGCCGCGCTCGAGGGTCGACACGTGTCGGAGGCCGTCGTCGAGGGAGAGGACGCGCGTCGAGCCTTGCGTACCGATCGCGAGCACCAGATCCGGCTTGGCCTTCTTGCGCTCGCCGGTCGCTTGCACGAGCGCGGTCAGGAAGCCTTTACGGGGGCGAAGGAGAAGTGGTTAGGCGCGGGCCCTGCACTCGTGGAGCGCGTCGAGCGTGTGGCAAAGTCGCTCCTCGCGCACGCCGCGCGCGGGACGGAGATCGAGCGCAAGTATCTCTTGCGCGAGCTGCCGGTGCTGCCCGAAGACGCGACGGTCGTCGAGATCGAGCAGGGGTACGTGCCCGGCACCAACGTACTGGAGCGACTGCGCCGGATACGGTCGATCGACGGCGAGGTGATTCGCCACGTACGGACGGTGAAGCTTGGCGAGGGGCTGGTGCGGACAGAAATCGAAGAGGAGATCTCGGCGGAACTGTTCGCGCGGATGTGGCCCCTCAGCCAGGGACGTCGCATTCGGAAGCGTCGTTATGCGGCGCGTGGCGAGGACCACACGTGGGAAATCGACGAATTCCTGGACCGTGATCTCGTGCTCGCCGAAGTGGAGCTCGCCGCGGCGGACGAGACGGTCGAGCCCCCGGAGTGGCTCGCGTCGGCGCTCGTGCGCGACGTCACCGACGAGCCGGAGTACACGAACGCGGCGCTCGCGTCAGGAGATGGGCGCGTTGCCGAGGAGCCTGAGGAAGAGCTCGACGAGGAGAATCGCGGCAAGTCCGCCGGCCACCGTGCCGCTGACGACGCGCGCATAACGAATGAGCGTCGTCTTTCGTCCCTGGCAGGCTGGCGTCGTGAAGAGCCAGCGATCGGCGAGTCCCCACGCGCCTAACGCGGCGATCGCGATTCCCGATGCCGCGGCGCGGAGGTGCCCGTGGAGGCCCAAGTCGAGCGCGAACGGTATGCCGAATTGCAGGAGCTGGTATAGCCGCGACGGCACGGTAGTTCGCGCGAATCGTGTGAGCACCGCGCTCAACGTCGGGTCTTGTGCATCGACAACGGCATCGGGGGGCCGGCGCGACCACAGCACGGTCATGGCTTCATCGGATTGACTTCCTCGAAGCTGGATGGCACGACGAAGATTGCCGCGTCGGGAACGGTCCGGTCCACCTGGGTCGCGACCATGCTCATCGTTTCGCCGTTCTTGGATCGCATCTGCATGCGGAGCACGACGGCGCCATTTTTAAATTTTTTCATCAGACCAGCCGTCGATGCATTACCGCCGATGCCGGTCGCTCCCTCGAAGTAGAGAAAGTGGCCGAGTCCGGTCGTTAGGCACCACTCGTCCCCGGGCGTGCTCTTGAGCGTGTACACCTCGCATTCGAAGCCAGCGATCGTCTCTTTGCGATGCGTCGCCTTGATGTCGGCCAGCGCATTGCGTACGTCCGCATCCTTCGGTTCGCGCCCTTGCCCCATGGCGTCGCGCAGCGTCTTGAGGTTCGTCACCATGTACTTCTTCATCGCCGGCAGCACCGTGGTGACGCTGCCGTTGACGTAATCGAAGAGCTGATAGGTCTCGGCTTCGGGGGGCGCGTCGGGGGGCAGGGCAAAGTCTTGACGCACCTGCTGACCACGCGAGCTAATGCTGATTTGCATCTGCTTATCGCTCAGCGTGGCCGTGTAGGAGATCGTGCCCTCGAACGTCTTCTGCGCCACCGCCGGAGCGGCGAGCCCGGCGGCGGCGATGAGGACAAGGATGGAGTACGAAGCACTACGCATACAGCCTCACTACTCGATTGCCGCGCCCTTCCTCACTTGTGGCACGCCGTCGCTCATCCACTTCGGCTCCGGCTTGTCCATCAGATAGTGATCGAAGAACTGCTTCATTCGAATCTGAAAATCCTTCTGGTTCTCGGTTTTCGCGAGGTGGTGCGGTTCGCCGGGATATGAAAGCAGAATGACATGCTTTCCCCAGCGGCGCGCGGCACCGTAGAACTCGAGTCCCTGGTGCCAGTCGACGGCGTTGTCGGCCGTGCCGTGCAGGATCAGGAACGGCGTCGTGATGTCGCGGACGTGGAAGATCGGAGATTGGTCCTCGTAGAGATCCTTCGCCGTCCAGGGCGTCGCGCCATCGCCCATGCGCACCTGACCGAGTTCCATGATCCCCTGTTGCAGCGTCCCCGTTCCCGGATACGTCTCGTCGTAGAAGCTGATGAGGTCAGTCGGCGGAGCGCCGGTCACGACGGCGGCGAACAGCTTCGATCGTGTGAGGATATAGGAGCTCTGATATCCGCCCCAGCTATGCCCCTGCAAACCGATGTGCTGCGGATCGGCATAGCCGAGCTCGATTACCTTCTTCACCGCGCTCTCGACGCAGTCGACCGCCGAGGTGCCCGGCTTTCCAATTTCATAAACAACGTCCGGCTGAAGCACGAGATAGCCGTTGGAGGCGTACGTCGATATGTGCGGGCGGTCGTCGTACACGGGCATCGAGAAGCTGTGATGCGTGTTCGACATGATCTCGTAGAAGTACACGAGCATCGGATACCTCTTGCCGGGCTGGTAGCCGGCGGGGAGCGTCAACGTTCCCTGGAGTTTCTTGCCCTTGCTGTTGGTGTACTCGATGAGGACCTTGCTTCCCCACGCGTATTCGCCGAGCTGCGGGTCCGCGTCAGTGATCTTGCGCGGAGACGCAAAGGCGGTTGTCGAGACCCAGTAGTCCGGAAACTCGTTGAAGGTTTGCTCGGTGAAGATGACCCGATCGGCCTTCTCCGCCTTTTGCGCCTGGCCGACCTGCTTGTCTGTCCAGACGAGTGCCGCGGGAGCCTTACCTAGCGACGCACTCCAGTATCCGGTCTTCTTTGTCCACTCTCCGTACGCGGAGAGGAGGACAGGCTTGGTGAGATCGAGACCTTCGTCGTCGTCGCCGCCGAGGCCGGTGCCGAAGATGCCGCCACCGCGGCCGCCGCGCCCGGCGCGCCGGTCGAGCCTAACGACGCGAAACTGAATCTGCTGCGCCGTGCCGGCGCCCTGCGTGAGGTTGATCGCCTTGCCGCCGTCGAGGGGGAGCGCCCACACATCGTACTTATGGTTGAGCAGGACATACTTGCCGTCCCTGGACCAGCCGGCGACGCCGTACGTCGGCAGCTCGTACGGGTGATCGTCGTCGACGTCGACGAAGCTCAGCTTCTCACCGTCGTCGAGATCGACGGACTTCATCGTCTCGAGATTGATCGCTTTGACGTGCTTGTCCTTGAGATAGAGAAACCACTTGCTGTCCGGCGACGTGCCCATCGTTCGCACGATCTTCTTCTCGATCAGCGTTCGCTCACCAGTCTCGGTGTTCACTCGGTAGTAGTCGGCGTGACTGCCGCCCCAGGCGACTTCGCCGCGATAGGCGGAATCGTCGCGGCCGATCGCCCACTTGCCGTTGGCGGTTGGCGTCACGACCGGCATGTCCTGGCTTCCCAGTTTGACGAGGCGTTTGGTCGCGAGGACGATCGACACCGGAGTCGTCGTGCGACGCAGCTGCTGGATGCGGATCATCTGCACCGACTGTGGGTCGGGATCGTTCCAGTGCCACACGTCGACGTTCGCCTGCGGATCGTCGGACTTGGCCGGCTCCGCTTCCTGCTCCTTGATGCCGACGAGGATCCGCGAACCGTCGCGGCTGAAGCGCGGCGTTGAGAATTCGCTCAGCACCATCCCTTTCGGGAACGCGCTATCCTGGCTCGGGTCATAGAGGAAGCTCGTGACCTTCGCCGTGCCAAGCTGCGACCAGGCGAGCACCACGTTGTCGCGCTGCTTGTTGCTGGCGCCCTTCGTGCCGCGCAGGACGGCGAGGTTCGCTCCGTCGCTGCTCCATTGGAGCTGATCATAGATCTGCGCCGCGCCGTCCAAGGTCTTCGTCTCACCGCTCGCGAGATCGATTTGGTACACGCCGTTCCCCAGGCGCTCAGAGGCATCGATCGTGTAAGCGAAGAGGCGGCCGTTGTCGTCGAAGTCGTATTGATTGACGTTGCCGATGTTTCGGCTCGCGCCCATCGAGAGATCGCGCAGCAGGAGGTCGGCGCCCTCGTGCGTGGTGTCCGCGGCGGCTTTGTTCGTGCGCACCGCGAGCCAGTGGCCGCCTTTGGCGAACCTGAAGCTCGCCGCGTTAGGCACGTCGAGCTTCGTACCGGATTCGAGGTCGAGCAACTCGAACTTCCGGGGTGTCGTCTCCGCCGCGGCGGGCGAGGCGCCACCGCGCCCCCCGCGCCCAGCGCCAGGACCGCGAGCACGTCCCTTCGTGCCTGGTGGGTTGACGTAGTAGCCAACAAAGCGCGAGTCGTCCGAGAACGTCGGCCCGTTGGCCGGGCCCCCACCGAAACCACCACCGCCGTCGCCGCGACCCGCGGTCGGCGCCGTGCCGGCATTGACGGTAAACACCTTGTCGCCGTCGAGCTGTTTCACGAAGAGCGTCGCGTCGCCGTCGTTGGGCTGGAGAGTGTACGTCATCCATTTCCCGTCGGGCGAAATTGCGGTCCCCGTAATGCGGTTCCAGCTCCCATAGTCCGGCAAGTTCAGAACTTTGAGGGTGCCGGGATCCTTCTTGCCGCTGGCGCCTTGTTGGGACGGCGCGCCGGTGTTGGCTTGCGCAAAGGCGCCGGCCGGAAGGGCGAAAAGGGCGAGCGCGAACGCGGTTCGCCGCGCTGCGGCGAGGGTCGGTGGGCGATGCATCTGATCTCCGGGGCCGGGGCCGTTATGTCTGACGCCAACTATACGCCCCGGCGAGGGCAACTGCTGTCCCGCGTCCTACGCCAGCTTCGGCTTCCACCAGGCCGCGTCGAGGATGGACCAGAGATGAACCAACCAGCCAAGCAAGAAGAACCAGAGGACCGCCGCGAGGCAAAACTGAAAGATCGCCATTAGGAGACGACCCTGAAGCAGCTGACCGAGCCCGGGAATGAAGAAGCTGCACAGCGCGGCGATGACATTCCCAGCCGAGCCCTGACCTGACATGATTGTTCCTCCGAGAGAGGGTGCTCGCGCGATGACGCGCCGACAGCACTACGGGGCAGTGGGGAGCCCGGATTCGTCGTTAGGTTCCGGCGTCCCGCGTGTCATCGAGTCCGGCGCGGCGGGCGATGGCGCGCTTCATCCACGTCGGCGCCGAGAGCGCGGCCAAATCTGCCTCGCCGACGCGTCGTCCCGCCAGCTCCCAATCGATCACCGGCGCGACCTCCTCGTCCGAGCTTGCGAGGCTGGCAAGTGCGCGCTCGACGACCGGTGCTCCGTCCGGCGCCACCATTCCGAACTCGACCTCGGCGCGCCGGCAGAAGCGCTCGTGCTTCGCGGCGCCGGCGGGGTCGTATTTGACACCGGCGTTGTCGAGCCGCGCGTGCATTGCCTCGTGAAGAATCGTGGCCGCGACCTGCGTCGGTGTGAAATCGCGGTTCACGACGAAGGTGAGCTCGACGAGACAGATGCGCGTCTCGGGAAAGTACGCTCCGCGACAGGGGAAGCGTCGCACCTGAATACGGGAGAAGTCGCGGCGGAGGCGTCGGAAATGCGAGGGCTGGTATCGCTCGATCAGTCCGAGCGCGGCGTCGAGGCGATCGAAGACGTCTTCGCTCTCGATGTCGGGGCG